>NZ_SMJY01000143.1:0-16163 GCF_004348355.1 Micromonospora sp. KC721
GCTCCGGATGGGTCGGGCCGGCGGGGTACGCCGCGTTGCGGGCGGCGCTCGCCGACCCGACCCATCCGGAGCACGCCGTGCTGAGCGCCTGGGTCGGTCCGCGCTTCGATCCCGACGCCTTCGACCCGGGCCGGGTGAGCACGCTGTTGCGGCGCTTCTGCTGAACACTGCCGAATCACGCCGACGGCGCTCCCCGGGTACGCCGCGGCCCGCCTGAGGTGCGCCGCCGAGCGGTCCCAGCATGTCGATCCGGTGAGCGGCATCGGCGGTAACGATCTGGGAACGCTCCCATCGGTCTATTGACACCTATGTCATGCCCCGGCAATCTCATGGGAGCGTTCCCATGGGCGTGCTGCGGATCACTCCACGGCCGTCCCGCCAACGGTTCTCCGCGCTGCGACAGGAACGCGAGCGGCACTCCCCACCACACCCAAAACCCAGCCTCACCACCGAAAGAGGGGTCAGGATGAGCGTCACCTCACGCCGTCGCTTCGCGGCGATCGCGCTTGCGTCGGTCGCCGTGCTCGCGACCGGCACGGCCTGCGGCAACGACTCGGAGAGCGGCGACGGGCAGATCACCCTGGTCGTCGACGTCTTCGGCGACCAGGGCTTCGGATACGAGGAGCTCTACAAGCAGTACGAGTCGGAGCACCCGAACATCAAGATCCAGGAGCGGGGCAAGGGCCTGGGCCTGGGCGACTACAACACCCGGCTGACGCAGCAGATCACCGCCGGCGCGGGCGCCGGTGACATCGTCGCCCTCGAAGAGGGCACGATCGTCCAGTTCTACGCGCAGGCCGACAAGTTCGTGAACCTGGCCGACCACGGCGCCAACGACCTCAAGAGCAACTTCCTGCCCTGGAAGTGGGAACAGGGCGTGACGCCCGACGGCAAGGTCCTCGGCCTCGGCACCGACATCGGCTCGATGGCCATCTGCTACCGCACCGACCTGTTCAAGGCCGCCAACCTGCCCACCGACCGCGAGCAGGTGGGCGCGCTCTGGCCGACCTGGGACGAGTTCATCGCCACCGGGCAGAAGTTCGCCGCCGTCGACAAGAAGCACAAGTTCGTCGACTCCGCGACGAACTTCTACAACGTGGTGCTCATGCAGACCGCCGGCGGCGGCAGCGGTTACACCTACTTCGACAAGAGCAACCAGCTGGTCGTCGGCAGCAACCCGGACGTCAAGTCGGCGTTCGACCTGACCACCAAGATGATCAGCGCCGGGCTGTCGAACCACCTCAAGAGCTTCTCCAACGAGTGGAACGCCGGTTTCAAGAACGGCAGCTTCGCCGCCATCGGCTGCCCGGCCTGGATGACCGGTGTGATCAAGGGACAGGCCGGTGACTCGGCCGCCGGCAAGTGGGACATCGCCAAGGCCCCGGGTACCGGTGGCAACTGGGGTGGCGCCTTCCTCGGCGTGCCGAAGGCCAGCAAGCACCCGAAGGAGGCTGCCGAGCTGGCCAAGTTCCTGACCAGCGCCAAGTCGCAGGCCGAGGCGTTCAAGAAGGTCGGTAACCTGCCGTCCTCGCCGCAGGCGCTCAGCGACCCGGCGGTGGCGGAGGCGACCAACGACTACTTCAGCAACGCGCCGGTCGGCAAGATCTTCGCCGCCGGGGCGAGCGAGCTGAAGCCGGTCTACCTGGGCCCGAAGAACCAGGCGGTCCGGGACGCGGTCGAGAACGCGCTGCGCAGTGTGGAGCAGGGCAAGGCCGCTGACGCGGCGTGGCAGGACGCGGTGAAGAACGGCGAGGCCGCCGGCAAGTAACCGGTATCGGCTGCGCTCACGGGTGGTGCCGGTCCCCGGCGCCACCCGTGAACCCGCGTCGGACGCCGTCCGCGGTGCCCACTGACGGCGCCGCCGACCCTAAGGACCGCCCATGAGTTCTCTGGAAACCACCGCCGCGCCGGCCGTGGAGCAGTCCCCGTCGCGCCGGGCCACGCGGCGCACGCCTCCGGGCTCCCGCTGGCTGACCCGACTGGACCTCCGCCTCACCCCATACGTGCTCGTCCTGCCGTTCTTCGTGATCTTCGCGATCTTCGGCGTGTACCCGATCATCTACACGGTCTGGATCGCGCTGACCGACCGGTCGCCGCTCAACGCCACGATCAGCTTCGTCGGCCTGGACAACTTCGTCGAGCTGCTGACCAACGACCCGCAGTTCTGGAACGCGGTGTGGAACACCTTCGGGATGTTCGCCATGTCCACCGTGCCGCAGTTGCTCCTCGCCCTCATGCTGGCCAACGCGCTGAACCGCCGCATCCGCGGACAGATGTTCTTCCGCCTGGCCATCGCGATGCCGATCATCACCTCCACCGCCGTGGTGGCGCTCATCTTCTCGATGATCTACGCCCGGGACTTCGGCCTGGCGAACTGGCTGCTCGACCTCGTCGGCGTCGACCCCATCGACTGGCGGGCCAACCGCTTCGCCTCCTGGTTCGCCATCTCCACCATGGTCGACTGGCGCTGGGTCGGCTACAACGCCCTGATCTACCTCGCCGCGATGCAGTCGATCAGCAAGGACATGTACGAGGCGGCGGCCCTCGACGGCGCCTCCCGCCGCCGGCAGTTCTGGTCGATCACCATTCCCCAGCTGCGGCCGACCATCATCTTCACGCTGATCATCTCGACCATCGGTGGTCTACAGCTCTTCACCGAGCCGTTGATGTTCACCAGTGGCTCCGGCGCGCTCTCCGGCGGCTCGGAGGGGCAGTTCCAGACCATCACCATGTACCTGCTCGAGGTGATGAACACCCGGTTCCGCTGGGGCTACGCCGGCGCCGTCGCGCTGGTGCTCTTCCTGCTGATCGCCTCCGTCTCCTTCGTCAACTACCTGCTGGCCCGCCGGATCAGCTCGGACAAGTGAGGGTTGCGCCATGACCAGTACGACCCTGCTACCACCCGCGGTCCGGCCCCCGGCGGCCGGTCGCCCCGGTCTCCGTCACCGGGCGGAGCGGCTCTGGACGGCCAGTCCGCTGACCTGGATCGGGCTCGTCCTCGGGGTGTTGCTGTCCCTGTTCCCGTTCTACTGGATGATCGTCATCGCCTCGCGGACCAACGACGCGGCCAACTCCTGGCCGCCGCCCTTCCTGCCCGGCGGGAAGCTGGGCGAGAACATCCAGCGGGTCCTCGACAACGGTGACGCGAACATCCTCACCGGCCTGGCCAACTCGTTCCTGGTCTCGGGGACGATCACCGTGGCCACGGTCTTCTTCGGCTCCCTCGCCGGGTTCGCCTTCGCCAAGCTGCGGTTCCGGGGCAAGAACGCGATGCTGCTGATCATCCTCGCCTCGATGATGATCCCCATCCAGCTCGGCGTGCTGCCGCTGTACATCCTCATGGCCAAGCTCGAGTGGTTGAACACCATGCCCTCGGTGACCGTGCCGTTCCTCATCGGCGGCTTCGGGATCTTCATGATGCGCCAGTACGCCGAGCAGGCGGTGCCGAACGAGCTGATCGAGGCGGCCCGGGTGGACGGCTGCTCCACCTGGCGGGTCTACTGGCACGTGGTGGTGCCGGCGCTGCGCCCCGCCGCCGCCGTGCTCGGCCTGCTCACCTTCATGGAGCAGTGGAACCAGTTCTTCTGGCCCTTCGTGGTGCTGGCCGACCCGGCCAACCCGACCGTCCAGATCTCGTTGCGCAGCCTCAACACGGCCTACTTCGCGGACAACTCGCAGATCTTCGCGGGTACCCTGATCGCCACCCTTCCGCTGTTCGTCGTGTTCGTCCTGTTCGGCCGCCAGATCATCGGCGGGATCATGGAAGGTGCCCTCAAATCGTGAGCAACCCCAACCACCCGCCCGCCGTCGGTGTCCTCGAGCAGGGGCCGGAACTCATCTTCCCGCCCGGCTTCCTGTGGGGCGCGGCGACCGCCGCCTACCAGATCGAGGGGGCGGCCACCGAGGGCGGTCGCACCCCGTCGATCTGGGACACGTTCAGTCACACCGAAGGCCGGGTGGTCAACGGGCACACCGGTGACGTGGCCTGCGACCACTACCACCGGATGCCCGACGACGTCCGGATGATGGCCGACCTGGGCCTGAGGTCGTACCGGTTCTCGGTGGCCTGGCCCCGGGTACAGCCGGGCGGTTCCGGCCCGGCCAACACCGAAGGGCTGGACTTCTACCGGCGGCTCGTGGACGAGCTGCTCAACCACGGCATCGAGCCGTGGCTGACCCTCTACCACTGGGATCTGCCCCAACCGCTGGAGGACGCCGGCGGCTGGCCGGCCCGCGACACCGCCGGCCGGTTCGCCGACTACGCCCAGCTCGTCGCCGACGCGCTCGGCGACCGGGTCACCTACTGGACCACCCTCAACGAGCCGTGGTGCTCGGCGTTCCTCGGCTACGGGTCCGGGGCGCACGCGCCGGGTCGCTCCGACGGAGCGGACGCCGTCCGCGCCGGCCACCACCTGATGCTCGGGCACGGTCTGGCCGTGCAGGCGTTGCGCGCCTCCCGGCCGAGCGCCCAACTCGGTGTCACGGTGAACCTCTATCCGGTCACCCCGGCCAGCGACGACCCGGCCGACGCCGACGCCGCCCGCCGGATCGACGGGCTGGCCAACCGCTTCTTCCTCGATCCGCTGCTGCGCGGGTCGTACCCGGCCGACCTCGTCGCCGACCTGAAGCAGGTGACCGACTTCGGGCACGTCCAGGACGGTGACCTAACCACCATCGCCACCCCGATGGATCTGGTCGGCATCAACTACTACAGCCGGCACGTGGTCGCGGCTCCGGTCGAGGGGGCGCAACAGGAGCCGTACTGGCGGGCGCCGTCATGCTGGCCGGGCAGCCAGGACGTCCGGTTCGTCACCCGCGGCGTGCCGGTGACCGACATGAACTGGGAGATCGACGCTCCGGGCCTGGTGGAGACGCTGCGCCGGGTCCACGAGGAGTACACCGACCTCCCGCTGTACGTCACCGAGAACGGCTCCGCCTTCGTCGACGAGGTGGTCGACGGGAAGGTCGACGACGCCGACCGGCTCGCCTACTTCGACGCCCACCTGCGGGCCGCGCACGAGGCGATCACGGCGGGGGTGCCCCTGCGAGGCTACTTCGCCTGGTCCCTGATGGATAATTTCGAGTGGGCGTGGGGTTACACGAAGCGGTTCGGCATGGTCTGGATCGACTATGACACCCAGATTCGTATCCCAAAGTCCAGTGCCAGGTGGTACGCCGAGGTGATCCGACGCAACGGTCTGGCCGGACAATAGGCGAAGGCCAGCAGCTTTCCGGGCGGCCCCGCCCGTACCCTCCTCGAGGATGGCGGGCCGCCCGACGTCGGAGGAGCAGACAATGACAACGCACCGCACCCGGTCACTCGGGCGTCCGACACTCGACGCGGTCGCCGCCCGCGCGGGTGTCGGCCGCGGCACGGTCTCCCGGGTGGTCAACGGTTCACCCCAGGTCAGCCCGGAGGCCCGGGCCGCCGTCCAACAGGCCATCGCCGAACTGGGGTACGTGCCGAACCGCGCCGCCCGGGCCCTGGTCACCCAACGCACCGACTCGGTCGCCCTGGTGGTCTCCGAATCGGGGGAGCGGGTCTTCACCGAGCCGTTCTTCGCCGGCATCGTCCGGGGCGTCAGCTCCGGGCTGCTGGAGACGCCGCTGCAACTCTGGCTGGCCATGGTGCAGTCCCCGATCGAACGGGAACGCGTCGAGCACCACCTGACCAACCAGCACGTCGACGGCGTCCTGCTGCTGTCGCTGCACGACGCCGACCCGCTGCCGACCCTGCTGGAGGAGCGCGGCCTGCCGACCGTGCTCGGTGGCCGGCCGGCCCGCATGCTCCAGCCGGGCGCGCGACCGCCCTGGTTCGTCGACGTGGACAACGTCGGTGGCGCACGGCAGGCGGTGGAACACCTGGCCCGCCGGGGCCGGCAGCGGATCGCCACCATCGCCGGCCCGCAGGACATGGGCGTCGGGCTGGCCCGCCTCGCCGGCTACCGGGACGCCGTGCGGGCCACCGGCTCGGAGGTCGACCCGCGCATGGTGGTGTACGGGGACTTCAGCGAGGGCAGCGGCGCGGCCGGCATGCGGCGACTGCTGGAGGTCTGCCCCGACCTGGACGCGGTCTTCGTCGCCTCGGACCTGATGGCCTTCGGCGCGTTGCGGACCCTGCGGGAGACCGGCCGCCGGGTTCCCGACGACGTGGCGGTGATCGGGTTCGACGACGCGCCGATCGCCCGGCAGGCCGACCCGCCGCTGACCACCGTCTTCCAGCCGGTCGAGGAGATGGGCCGGCAGATGGCGCGGCTGCTGGTGGCCCGGATCCGCGGCGACGACATCCCCACCCCGCACCTGCTGCTGGACACCCAGCTCATCCATCGCGCCTCGGCCTGACACGGAGACCGGCCGCCGGCTCGCCGCTGGAGAACCTGGGTCACCTCGGTGCCCCGCAGCCGGGCCGGTCAGTCGGGGGCTGACCAGCGGCGCAGTTCCCGCTTGGCCAGAGCCGCCCGGTGCACCTCGTCGGGGCCGTCGGCCAGCCGCAGGCTGCGGGCCTGGACCCAGAGCCCGGCCAGCGGGGTGTCCTGGCTGACGCCCGCGCCACCGTACGCCTGGATGGCCTTGTCGATCACCCACTCGGCCATCGCCGGAGTGGCGATCTTGATCGCCTGGATCTCGGTGTGCGCGCCCCGGTTGCCGACGGTGTCCATCAGCCAGGCGGTCTTGAGCACCAGCAGCCGGGACTGCTCGATCCGGACCCGTGACTCGGCGATCCACTCCCGCACCACGCCCTGCTCGGCCAGCGGCCGGCCGAAGGCGACCCGGTCCAGCACCCGCCGGCAGAGCAGCTCCAGCGCCCGCTCGGCCATGCCGATCAGCCGCATGCAGTGATGGATGCGCCCCGGACCGAGCCGGGCCTGGGCGATGGCGAACCCGCTGCCCTCCGCGCCGATCAGGTTCTGCACCGGCACCCGTACCTCGGTGAAGTCGATCTCGGCGTGCCCACCGTGCGGCGCGTCCCGGAAGCCGAAGACGGTCATGCCCCGGCGGACCGTCACCCCCGGGGTGTCGCGGGGCACCAGCACCATGCTCTGCTGGCGGTGCCGCTCGGCGGTCGGGTCGGTCTTCCCCATCACGATGAAGACCTCGCAGCGCGGATCCATCGCCCCGGACGACCACCACTTGCGCCCGGTCACCACGTACTCGTCGCCGTCGCGGGTGATCCGGGTGGCGATGTTGGTGGCGTCGGAGGAGGCGACCTCCGGCTCGGTCATGCAGAACGCCGAGCGGATCTCCCCCGCCAGCAGCGGCGCCAGCCAGCGGTCCCGCTGCGCCGGCGAGCCGAACTCGGCCAGCAGCTCCATGTTGCCGGTGTCCGGGGCCGCGCAGTTGACCGCCTCTGGTGCCAGGTACGGGCTGCGCCCGGTCAGCTCGGCCAGCGGCGCGTACTGGAGGTTGGTCAGCCCGGCGCCGTGGCGCGGGTCGGGCAGGAAGAGGTTCCACAGGCCGCGCCGGCGGGCCTCGGCCTTCAGCTCCGCCAGTATTGGGGGCCGGGACCACGAATCGCCGGTGGCGGCCACCTGCTCGGCGTACACCGCCTCGGCCGGGTACACACACTCGTCGAGGAAAGCGGCCAGCCGCTCGCGCAGCGCGACGGTCCGGGCGTCGTACTCGAACTCCATCACGTCTCCCTGACCTCGCGGAGACCGCGCTCGACCAGCGGGGCGACCAGCTCCCCGATCCGGTCGAAGCCCGCACCGAGGGTCTGCCCGAGGGTGTGCCGGTAGTGGATGCCCTCGCAGATCACCGCGAGCTTGAAACAGCCGAGCGCCACGTGCCAGTGCAGCGGCCCGACGTCGACGTCGCCGCGTCCGGCGTACCGTTCGATCAGCTCGGCCCCGGCGGGGAAACCGGCGCGCGGTCCGACGCCGTCGGCGACCGGGTTGCCGGCGGCGAGGGCGCTGTCACCGAGCACGTCCCAGTAGGTCAGCAGCAGGCCGAGGTCGGCGAGCGGATCACCCAGCGTGGCCATCTCCCAGTCGAGCACCGCGCGTACCGACACCGGGTCCACGGTGGCCAGGAGGTTGTCCAGCCGGTAGTCGCCGTGCACGATCCGCCCGGCGTTCGCGCCCTCCGGGACGGTGCCGGCCAACAGGTCACGCAGCTCGTCGATGCCGGGCAGCGGCCGGCTGCGGGACCGGTCGAGCTGCCCGGCCCAGCGGCGCACCTGCCGGGCCAGGTAACCGTCGGGGCGGCCGAAGCCGGCGAGCCCGACCTCGGCCGGGTCGACCGCGTGCAGCGCGGCCAGGGTGTCCATCATCGCCATGGTCAGCTCACGTCGCCGTGCCTCGCCGAGCGGGTCGGTCTGCGCGCGGCCGCGGAACACCTCGCCGGGCACCCGTTCCATCAGGTAGAAGGGCGCCCCGATCACCTCGGCGTCCGCACACAGGTGCACGGCCCCCGGCACCGGCACGGCGGTGGGCGCGAGCGCGGAGATCACCCGGAACTCCCGGGCCATGTCGTGCGCCGTGGCCAGTACGTGGCCGAGCGGCGGCCGGCGTAGCACCACCTCGTGGTCGCCGGCACGCAGCAGGTAGGTCAGGTTGGACCGGCCGCCGGCGATCAGCGTGGCGGTCAACGGTTCGCCGGCCAGTTCCGGCCGATGATCGGACAGGTAGCCGGTCAGCCGGTCGAGGTCCAACCCCTTCGGGGCCGCCCCGACCGGCGGAGCGCCGGGGGTGCCGGCATGCGGCCGGGCGTCGGCGGCCGGATCGGTCATCCGGTTAGTTGATGGCAGCTCCGCCGCCGTGTCAAGGCGGGATTTCCGCCCGGGACACGGCCGGGAAACAGGGGCGAAATGGTCAACCGGCAGGCTGGTGCCCAGCCCGCCGGCCACCACGCCGGCCCGCCGAGCGGAGGGACTGACATGTTGCTGAGAGTTCGGGTGACCCTGCCGGACCGACCCGGCACGCTCGGCCAGGTGGCTCGCACACTCGGGGTGTCCGGTGCCGACATCGTCCAGGTCGTGGTTTTGGAACGGCTCGGCGGTCGGGCCGTGGACGACTTCACCGTGGTGTGGCCGGGCGCCGCCCGGGTGGAACGGTTGTTGGCCGGTCTGGCCGCCATCCCCGGGGTACGCGTCGACGGCGTGTGGCAGGCCATCGGTGCCCCGACCACCACCGGCCAGGACGCCGAGCTGCTGGCCCAGGTGGCCGCGAACCCCGCCGACGGGGTGGCCACCCTGGTCGACGCGGTGCCCGGGCTGCTCGCCGCCGACTGGGCGGTGACCGCGGTGGTGCCGGCGGACTGGGCGTCGCGTGCCGGCGGCGGGACGGCGACCGTGGGGCAGGCCAGCTGGCGGGCACCGCAGCCGCCGCGGCTGCCCGAGATCACTCCGCTGCGCGCCCGGGCGATGACCGGTGCCGACGGCACCCACTTCGCGGTCGCCCCGTTCGGTCGGGCCGGGCTGGTGCTGGTGGTCGCGCGGGAGCACACCGAGCCGCTCACCGCCGCCGGGTTCCACACCACCGAGGTGGACCGGCTGGCCCAACTCGTCCGGGCCAGCGCGGTGATCCTCGGCGACCGGCTGGACCTGGTCGGACCGCCGCAGGTGACCAGCCTCACCTGAGCTGGGCGAACAGTTCCGCCGGCGTCACCGGCGGGCAACGACCCGGCAACAGCGCCCCGGCACTGTCGTGGCGGGGGAAGGGAGCGGACATGGCTTTGTGGCGGATCCGGGCGACGGTGGACGACCGGCCGGGCTACCTGTCGGTGCTCACGGCGAGCCTCGCGCTGCGCGGGGTCAACATCCTCAGCGTGCAGGTGCACACCACCGAGGTCGGGGCGGTCGACGACTTCCTCGTCGACGCCCCGGACACCCTCGGCGAGGCGGATCTGCTCGCCGCCGTGGAGCGGGGTCGGGGACGGGACTGCTGGGTGGCGCGCAGCGAGGCGCGGGGCCTGGTGGACCAGCCGACCCGGGTGCTCGGGTTGGCGGCCCGAATGGTGCGGGATCCGGAGGCCACCGGGGAGGCGCTGCGCATACTGCTCGGCGCGGACGAGGTGACCTGGCGGCCGATGCCGGCGAACCAGCACGGCGGCTGCGCGGCGTCGAGCATGCTGCTCGCCGACCCGACCGGCGGCTCGTACGAACTGCGGCGGCGGGAGCCGAGCTTCACCCCCGCCGAGTACGCCCGGGCGCAGGCGCTGGTCGAGTTGGCGGCCACGATGGTCCGCCGGGACGCCGAGCGGGTGACCCTGGTGCTGCCGGACTCCACCGAGGCGGTCGTCCGACCGGCGGCCGTGGATGATCTGCCGGGCGTGGTCGAGCTGTACGAGGGATGCTCGGCGCGGACCCGGCAGCGGCGCCACCCTGGCGGCGCGGCGATGCCGTCGCCGGACCGGTTGCGCCGGCTGCTGGACCCGGCCCGTGGGGCCACCCTGCTGGCGACGATCGGCTCCGGCGGGGCGGCGGAGTCGATCGTCGCCATGGCCAACCTGTCCGGAGAGGGAGACGAGGCCGAGGCGGCCCTGCTGGTACGCGACGACTGGCAGCGGCGCGGCCTCGGTACGGCCCTGCTGCGCCGCCTGCTCGACCGGGCCGAGCGGGCCGGGTACGCCGCCGTGCTGCTGCCCGTCCGGGCGGAGGACACCGCGATGCTGCGGGCCGTACGCCGGTTGGGTCGGCCGGCCCCGGTCGAGCGCGACGGCTCGCTGCTGACGATCACGGTGCCGCTGGCCCCCCGGGTGGCGGCGACGGACCGGGCGGTCGCGGTGCCCGCCCGGACGGACCGGGCGGGCTGAGGACGACGGTCACGACCGGACGCGTCCCGTCGGTGCGACGGGACGGGGGCGACGACGGTACGCGACCACACCGGCGTCGGGTGACGGATTACCCGGTGCCACCGGCCGACCTCCGGTGCGGAGGACGGTACGACGGCAGGGCCTCCGGTGCGGGGGCCCTGCCCGTTTTCGTCCTCGGCCGTGACGGCGGTGGACATCGGGACATCTCACGGTGCCGGGGGTACGGCCGTCCGGACGCGGATTATGATCATCAACACACCTTCTGACGCCAACGCGGCCCGGGTCCGACCGCGTCCCTCCTGTGTGGACGGTCTCCGTCCACGTTGGCCGTTATCGAGGTGGAGGTTCCCTTTTGACCAGACACAAGCGTCGACTCCTGAGCCGCGTCATCGCCGTGGGCGCGGCCGGCGCGGTGGCGCTGCTCGCTGGCGGGCAGCCGGCCGGTGCCGCGCCGGGCTCCGCCGACGTGACCGGTGCCCGGCCGGCCATCGCCACCGCTGTCGAGGTGTTCACCGTGCCGCCGGCAGTTCCCGACCAGCTCGCCGACGACGTGGCGATCGCCCTGGAGACGGCGGAGGCGCGGGCCGAGGCGGACCCGACGGATCTCGCCCCGCCCTATGTCGATCCGACCACGGGGCGGATCGTCTCGGGCGTGCGGGCCAGCGCCGCCTCGACGAAGGTCGCCTACGCGGGGGCCGGCATCGCCGTCAACGCCTCTGACGTCGACGACGGTAACGACGACCCGACCCAGGCGGGTGTCGAGTCCGACAAGACCGAGGAGCCGCCTCCCGCGGAGTCGACCGCGTCGGCCGACCCGGGATCCGATCAGATCATCGTTCCGAGGATGTTCTATCCCCGAACCCCGGCAGTGAAGTACAGCCTCGCCGACCTGACGGCGGTGCAGGACGAGGTGCTGGGGTCGGACGTACCTGGCGTGTCGAGCTTGTACGCGGCGTCTGTCGACGCCGAGCGCAACCGGGTGGTGGTCCGCGCGTCCGCGCTCACCGAGCAGACCCGTACCGCGCTGGCCAGCCGGTACGGCGCCGACAAGGTCGCGGTCTTCCTCACCCCGGGCGCGGACGTCGGCGCCACCGTCAGCCGGGACAACGACGCCAACCCGTTCTACGGCGGCGCCACGGTGCACACCAACCGGGGCACCTGCACGATCGGCTTCTCCTGGACGCACGAGGGCGAGCACTACTTCCTCACCGCCGGGCACTGCACGAGCGCCAACACCGACGTGCGGATGCCCCGCTACGGCAGCAGCAAGGTCGGCAAGGTCGTCCGGGACAACTGGAACAACAGCACCGGCTCGGTGAAGCTCAGCGGCCAGTCCTACTACAGCGGCGACCTCGCGCTGGTGAAGATGAACAGCGGCTGGAAGACCGACCCCAAGATGTACGTCGGCGGGCCGAACTCCAGCGGTTCCCGGGTGGTCAAGGGAGTCGCCAGCCGGTCACCGAAGTACGGCGACAAGTACTGCACCGGTGGCACGACCACCGGCGAGCAGTGCGGCTGGAAGGTCGTCGACACGAAGGTGACCATCCGGTACCGCGACGGTGAGATGCTCCGCAACGCCACCCTCGGCGAGCGGCTCGGCGTCTGCACCAAGAACGGTGACTCCGGTGGGCCGGTCTACAGCGTCAGCGGCGGGAAGGTCGTCGCGAAGGGCATCATCAGCGGCGGTGGCCAGTACGACTTCGGGTGCACCCAGCTGTTCACGGACATCAGGCTGGCCGAGAAGGCACTGCCCGGCATCGTGAAGAAGCGCTGACAGGTCGATCCTCGGGTGGCCGGGCGCCGACGCGCGCGCCCGGCCACCGTCGTACCTGTGCCCGGGCGCGGGCCGGCCAGCCGAGCAAGTAGCCGGCGCGCCGGTGCCCGGAGACGCAGAACCGGCCGCCGGGCGGGTCGCCCGACGGCCGGTGTGCTCTGCTACGGGAGCGTCAGCTGGTGAAGGTGATCCGGTCCCGGCGACGCCGCAGCACGGTCAGAGCGACACCGCCACCGATCAGCGCGAGGCCGAACAGCGCGACGGTCGTCACCGCCACGCCGGTGAGCGGCAGGTCGCCGTCCTGGCCACCGCCGCCACCGCCGGTGCCCGGCGTGGTCGAGGACGACCCGCTCGGGGAGGCCGACTCCGACGTCGAGGGGGAGGTCGACGTCGAGGGGGAGGTCGATGCCGAGGGAGAGGTCGAGGTCGAGGGAGAGGTCGACGGCGACGGCGAAGCGGAGGCCGACGGCGACGGGCTCGGGGACCCCGACGGGACGGTGCCCGGGCAGGTGTGGCTCAGATTGAACTCGTCGTCCTCACCGCTGATCGTCGCGGTGCCACCCACCAGCGTCCAGCCGGCCGGCGTGAAGACGTAGGCGTGCTTGACCTGGCCGTTGCCGGTGGCGGAGAGAAAGTCGGGGTAGGCGTCCGAGTCGTCCGGCATCGCCACGGTCACCGTCGCGGAGCCGTTCGAGAAGGTGAGGGAGAGGCGCTCGAAGTCACCGGCGGTCTTCTTGCTGCCGGGCAGGACGAAGTGCCAGCCGTCGTGCGCCGGAAGCTTGTCGACGAACTTCTCGTCCCCGCACTCCTGCTGGAAGGCCGCCGCGGTCGAGCCCTGGTGGGCCGACTTGAGCGGGATGGTGCTCGACGCCCAAGCCGGGGTGGCGAAGGCGACGAGGGCCGTGGCGGCGCTCGCGGTGACGAGTGTGCGCGCCACGCGCCGAAGCTGGAGCATGAGTAGTCCTCCGGGTTTGGTGGAGAGGGCGGCTCATGATCCCGCCTCCGTGTCGCCGCGCGCCATCCGAGGATCATCCTGAGCCGGGCGGACGTGCGGCGGCCGGATAGGGAAACCGGTTGGTTGTGCCCCACGGAGGGCGTGTCGGTGTGACATGCACGCCCCGCGCGACGCTGCGGCGGCGAGGTCACCGTTGCTGTCGTGTCGGGGCGGCCGAGCGGTGGAAGGCGGCACAGCGTACACCTTCACAAACGGGCCACCACCAGATTACATTGTCGAACATCCATGGGAGCGCTCCCGGCTGCGGGGCTCCACCCACCACCGTCCTCCGGCGCCGGCGCCACCCGACTCCGTCCCGTCGGGCCGCCGCCGGAGTCGTCCGCGACAGGAGTTCGCCATGCGCCACCCGACCCGGCCCCCGCTGAACGGCAGATCCTGGTTGCACCGTCTCCTCACCGCCGGGGCCGCCCTCGCCGGCACCCTGGCCCTGGCCGTAGGCGCCGCCGTCCCCGCCGCCGCCGTCCCCGCCGCCGGGCAGAGCGCCGCCGCACCGGCCTTCAACTACGCCGAGGCGTTGCAGAAGTCGTTGTTCTTCTACGAGGCTCAGCAGTCCGGAAAGAAGCCGGCCTGGAACCGGGTCTCGTGGCGCGGCGACTCCGCGCTCACCGACGGCGCCGACGTCGGCCTCGACCTCACCGGCGGCTGGTACGACGCCGGCGACCACGTCAAGTTCGGTTTCCCGATGGCGTTCAGCGCCACCATGCTCGCCTGGGGTGCGGTCGAGTACCGCGACGGCTACGTCGCCGCCGGCCAACTGCCGCACCTGCTCAACAACCTGCGCTTCGTCAACGACTACTTCATCAAGGCGCATCCCGCGCCGAACGTCCTCTACGGACAGGTCGGCAAGGGCGACGACGACCACAAGTGGTGGGGCCCGGCCGAGGTGATGCCGATGGCGCGGCCCGCGTACAAAATCGACGCGAGCTGCGGCGGTGCGGACCTGGCGGGGGAGACGGCGGCGGCGATGGCCGCCTCGTCGATGGTCTTCCGGCCCACCGACGCCGCCTACGCCGACAAGCTGCTGACCCACGCGCGGCAGCTCTACACCTTCGCCGACACGGTGCGCAGGAGCTACCACGAGTGCATCACCGACGCGACCAACTTCTACCGCTCCTGGAGCGGCTGGCAGGACGAGCTGGTCTGGGGCGCGATCTGGCTGCACCGGGCCACCGGCGAGGCGGCCTACCTGGCCAAGGCGGAGAGCGAGTACGACCGGCTCAACACCGAGAACCAGAGCAGCACCCGCTCCTACAAGTGGACGATCGCCTGGGACAACAAGCAGTTCGGGGCGTACGTGCTGCTGGCCAACCTGACCGGCAAGCAGAAGTACGTCGACGACGCCAACCGGTGGCTGGACTACTGGACGGTCGGCGTCAACGGGGAGAAGATCCGCTACTCGCCCGGCGGCATGGCTGTGCTCGACACCTGGGGCGCGCTGCGGTACGCCGCGAACACCGCCTTCGCCGCGCTGGTCTACAGCGACCGGACCACGGACGCCACCAGAAAGGCGCGCTACCACGACTTCGCCGTCCGGCAGATCAACTACGCCCTCGGCGACAACCCGCGCAAATCCAGCTACGTCGTCGGGTTCGGGGCCAACCCGCCGAAGAACCCGCACCACCGCACCGCGCACGGCTCCTGGTGGGACAGCAGCAAGGTGCCGACCGAGACCCGGCACGTGCTCTACGGCGCGCTCGTCGGCGGCCCGTCGTCGCCGAACGACGCGTACACCGACAACCGCGACGACTACGTGATGAACGAGGTCGCCACCGACTACAACGCCGGCTTCACCTCCGCCCTCGCCCGGCTCACCAGCCAGTACGGCGGCAGCCCGCTCGCCGGCTTCCCCACTCCGGAGACCCCGGACATCGACGAGCTGACCGTGGAGACCACGGTGACGCAGGCCGAGCCCCGGGCCACCGGACTCAAGGCCATCGTCTACAACAAGTCAGCGTTCCCCGCCCGGGCGCTGACCACCGCCAGGTTCCGGTACTACTTCCGCCCCGACGGCACCGGGCCCGTCCAGGTCACCCCCGGCTACACCCAGGGCTGCCCGTCGCCGACGGCGGCCCGGCAGCACAGCGGCGACATCTGGTACGTCGAGATCGACTGCACCGGGCACACCATCGCCCCCGCCGGGCAGTCGGCGCACCGGATGGAGGTCCAGTTCAAGATCGGCGTACCGGAGGGCGGCACCTGGGATCCGACCAACGACCCGTCCTATCAGGCCGCCGCGGGGCCGAACCGCAAGGTCGCGCTCTACTCCGCCGGGGCGCGGGTCTGGGGTGAGGAACCGGGCCCGGCCACGCCCGACACCACCGCGCCGAGCGCCCCCGGCCGGCCGGTCGCCTCGGCGCTCACCGCCACCGGGGTGACCCTCACCTGGCCCGCCTCCACCGACACCGGCGGCAGCGGCCTGGCCGGCTACGACGTCACCCGCACGTCTGCCGGCAGCGACCCGGTCGTGGTGGCGACCACCACCAACTCGCTCACCGTGACCGGGCTGACGCCGGAGCGGACGTACCAGTTCAGCGTGGTCGCCCGCGACGGCGCCGGCAACCGGTCGGCCGCCTCGCCCACCCTCGGCGTCACCACCCCGGCCGCTCCCGCGCCGGACACCAC
>NZ_SMJY01000144.1:0-16038 GCF_004348355.1 Micromonospora sp. KC721
CCGCCGAGCAGCCCGCCCCCGACCACGACGCCGCCGCCGGCTGGTGGGCCCTGCCGGGTCGGCTACACGGTCAACGCGTGGAACACCGGCCTGACCGCCTCGGTGACCATCACCAACACCGGCGCCACCCCGATCAACGGCTGGAGCCTCGGCTTCACGCTGCCGGCCGGGCAGAGCATCACCAGTGGCTGGAACGCCACCTACACGCCGACCAGCGGCGCGGTGACCGCCCGCAACGTCTCCTACAACGAGACCATCGCGCCCAACGCGTCGGTGACCATCGGCTTCCAGGCCAGCCACACCGGCAACACCGGCGAGCCGACCTCGTTCACCCTGAACGGGCTCGCCTGCACCATCGCCTGACCGCACCGCCCGGTGCCGTGGTGGACGACGCGTCCACCACGGCGTCCGGCCGCCTCCTCCGGACGGTCAGGAGGATCAGCGGGGCGCACTCGTCAGGCAGGTCGACTGCGGACCGTGCTCGGGGACGAAAGCTGGCGGTCGTGCAGCCGGCCGAACAGGGCCAGCGACGTGATCGCCCCGACCAGCGCGAGGAACATGTCCCACTGGGTGTCCCAGACGTCGCCCTGGGTGGCGAGGAAGTCGTCGGCGGCCGATCCGCCGACCACCGCAGCCCACCACTCCAACATCTCGAAGAACGCACTGAACGCCAGGCAGGCGCAGACCACCAACGGGGCGAGCCACCGGCTGCCGCGCAGCGGCGAGCGACGGACCAGGACCTCCCGGACCAGGATCGCCGGCACGAACCCCTGCGCGAAGTGACCCAGCCGGTCGTACGGGTTGCGGGACAACCCGAACGCCTCCCGCGCCCACTCCCCCATCGGGGTCCGGGCGTACGTCCAGTGCCCGCCGGCGATCAGGATCAGCGCGTGGACCGCGAGCAGGCAGCACAGCAGGGTGGTCAACGGGAAGCGACGCCAGGCCAGCACCACCGCCGGCACCCCCACGATCACCCACACCGTCTCCAACAGCCAGGTGAGCCGGTCGTACGGCCGGATGCCGGAGACCACCAGCGCCACGACGACCACACCGAGCAGCACCAACGGCAGCAGAGCACGTGTTCGAGGCACCGCCGGACCTCCTGTCGTCACCTGGTGGGAAGCCAGCCCACCGTCGACCGGACGCCGAAGATACCGTGTCCCGGTCGGCCGCACCGCCCGGGCCGCCCGCACCGCCGCCGCGATCGCCTCATCGACCTGCGTCGGCCTGCCCCGGCACGAGGGGACGCCCGGCGGCGGTGCCGCGACCCCGACGGTGCGCCGGTTCGGGCAGCCGCAGGCGCAGCCGGCCGCCGTCGTCGGTGACCCCGGCCGAGACGCCGTACACGTCGCGCAGCAGCCGATCGGTGAGGACGTCGCGGGGCGGGCCGGCGGCGGCGACCGCGCCCCGGTGCAGCACCACCAGCCGATCACAGTACGCGGCGGCGAGTTCGATGTCGTGCAGAGCGGCGACGACGGTGACTCCCAGGCCGCAGACCAGGTCGAGCACCGCCAACTGGTGGGCGAGGTCGAGGTGGTTGGTCGGCTCGTCGAGCAGCAGCAACCGGGGCTGCTGGGCCAGGGCGCGGGCGAGGTGGGCCCGCTGGCGTTCCCCGCCGGACAGGGTCGCCACCCGCCGGCCGGCGAGCTCGTCGAGCGAACAGCGGCGCAGGGCGTCGGCGACCACCTCGTGGTCGTTCGGACCGGCACCGCCGACAGCGGACTGGTGCGGCACCCGGCCCAGCGCGACCAGGTCGGCGACGGTGTGCTCGAGATCCGGCGGGGTGTCCTGGGTCAGCACGGCCACCTGCCGGGCAACCTGCCGGGCGGGTTGGCGCCACACGTCCGTCCCGTCCAGCAGGACCACACCGCTGCTGGGGCGGTTCCTGCGGTAGACGCAGCGCAGCAGGCTGGACTTGCCGCTGCCGTTGGGGCCGAGCAGCCCGACGATCTCGCCGGGTGCGACGGCGAGATCGACGTCGCGCACGATGGTTGCGCCGCGCGGTCCCCAGCAGACCCCACGCAGGTCGAGTCGGGCCGGGGTCACGGGCTTGCCTTCCGCAGCAGGTACAGGAAGAAAGGGGCACCCAGCAGCGCGGTGATGACGCTGATCGGCACCTCGTCGGGGTCGTTGACGGTGCGGGCGGCCAGGTCCACCCAGACCAGGAAGACCGCGCCGGCGAGGGCGGCGACCGGCAGCAGACGCCGGTGGTCGGGGCCGACCAGCAGCCGCATGGTGTGCGGGACGATGAGGGCGACGAAGCCGATGCCGCCGGTGACGGAGACCAGGCTCGCGGTGACCAGTGCGCAGCCGACGATGAGCTGGCGGCGTACCCGGTCGCCGTCCACGCCGAGGCTGGCGGCGGTGTCGTCGCCCAGCGTCAGCGCGTTCAGCCGGGTGATGTGGGTGACGAACCAGATGCCGGCCGCCCCGGTCACGGCGGCGGCGACGGGCAGGTGCCCCCACTCGGTGCCGGCCAGCCCGCCGAGAGTCCAGTGCAGCGCGGAGCGCACGTCCCGGTCCGGCGTGGTCAGCACGACGTACTGGGTGACGGCCTCGCACAGCGCGGCGACGGCGACGCCGGCCAGGATCAGCCGGACGGTGCTGGCGCGGCCGAGGGCCAGGACGACGGCGAAGGCGGCGACCGCGCCGGCGAACGCCCCGGCCGGCACCGAGACGACGGCGAGCGGGGCCAGGCCGAGCAGCATCACGCTGACGGCGCCGAGGGATGCGCCGGAGGTGACCCCGATGAGGTACGGGTCGGCGAGCGGGTTGCGCAGGACGGCCTGGAGCACGGCGCCGACCAGGGCGAGCCCTGCGCCGGTGACGGCGCCCAGCAGGACGCGCGGCAGGCGGATGCCCCAGACGATGGCCCGGTCCGGGCCGATGATGCCGGTGCCGTCGGCGAGGCCGAGTTCGTGGCCGATGACCCGCCACACGACGCCGAGGGGGATGGCGACGGGACCGAGGCTGACGGCGGCGGCAACCGACGCGACGAGCGCGGCGGTCAGCAGGGCGAGCCATCCGGCGAGCGGGAGCCGGACGGCCCCCGCCCTGGTCCGGACGACCACGGCGGGGGCGGCGGTGCGGGTGGTCACTCAGCCGAGCCCGGCGACGATGGCACGCAGGGCCCGACCGGAGCGCAGCCCCGGCTGGTTGTCGTTGACCGGGACGACGATGAACCGCTTCTGCTTGACGGCGGTGACGCCCTGGATCGGCGGGTAGCTGGTCAGGAACGCGATCGCCGCGTCGGCGGGCTCGAACGCCTGGTCCTCGACCAGGATCGCGTCCGGGTTCCGCTTGACCAGTTCCTCCCAGTTGACCTGACCGTAACCGGTGACCTCGGGGAAGGCGTTGGTAGCGCCGGCCCGGCTCAGCAGGTCGTCCACCAGGGAGTGGGATCCGGGGGTGGTGGGCTTCTCCTTGCCGCCGGAGTAGACGAAGACCTTCGGGTTGCCGGACACCGGCTTGACCGCCTCCACCTCGCCGCGCAGCCTGGTGGCCACCGCGTCGGCCTGGTCCGCCGCGCCGAGCAGGTCACCAAGGTTCTTCAGGTCGGCGTAGGTGTCCTCCAGCGTGGCCTTGTGGCCGGAGCAGGCACCCGACAGCAGGTACGAGTTCACCCCCTCCTCGGCGAGCTTGGCCCGGTCACCGAGAGCCTTGGGCCCGTAGTCGTCCGGGTAGGCGCTGACCACGAGTTCGGGGCGAGCGGCGAGCACGGTCTCCTTCGACGGCGGGGGGAACGCCTTCTTGGCGATGATGGTCACCCCCTGCAGGTCGTCGGCGTACTCGGGCAGTAGCTCACCGGGGGCGACGGTGCCGACCAGGCGGTCGCGCTGGCCCAGCGCCAGGACGATTTCGGTGGCCGGGGTGCTGGAGGTGACGATGCGCTGCGGCGCCTGCCGGTAGGTGTACGGCTGGCCGCAGTTGGTGACGGTCTTCGGCGTGGACGCGCCGCCGGCCGCGGCGGTGGTCGGCCCGGTCGAGCCGCCGCAGGCGGTGAGGGTGAACGACAATGCCCCCGCGATCAGGGTTTTTCTCATGGGTGTTCTCTTTCTCTCGGGCAAATGACGAAACGGCGTGCTGGGCCGGGTCGCCCCGGGCCGGTCAGACATGCGGCACCGGAAGGAGGCACGGGCGTTCGGGCAGGGGCTCGGCACCCGCGCCGAGGAACGGGAAGGCAGCCGGCGCCGTGGACCGCAGGCCGGGCACGACGACGCGGACAACGGTGTGGCCGAGGGCGGCGACGTCCGCGGTCGTGAGGTCCACGGTGAACGCGGTCAGGCCGTGGGCGGCGAGGGCGGCGTCCAGGTCGGGGCCGGTGCCGGCCCAGCCGTGGTGTTCCGGAACGGGTTCACCACCGGCGAGCCGGCCGGTGACGGTCTCGGCGACGCGGGGGTCGGCGAGCAGTTGCGCGTGGCACACGATGTCGGTGACGTCGGACAGGTCGGGGGCGTACGAGGCGGCGTAGCGGCGATCCGCCCGGGCTGGCCGCAGCGGCTGCCAGTCCAGCGCCCCGTCGGCGACCAGCCGTACGGTGCGCAGGCTCTGGCACGCCTCGGCGGCGGCCTTGCCGGCGGCGGTGGCGGCATCGGTGGCCAGCGCGCAGCCGACGCCGAGCAGCCCGTCGTGGTCCGCGACAACGGCCAGCACGACGGGCGCGGACAGCAGGTTCGGTACGGCCCGCAGCGCGCCGGTAAAGCCGGGAACGGTCTGCCGCAGCAGCGGCAAGCGGGTGCCGGCGTGCCAGCAGGTGGCCAGGGCGTGACGTTCGACGACCTCGGCCAGCGCGGCGGCGCGGGCCCGCTGCCTCGTGGGGCCGGCCGCGATGCCGGCCGCGACGGGCAGGTGGGGCGCCGGGCCGGTGTCCGGTGGGGCGAGTACGCACAGCGACGCCGGCACCCAGACCCGCGCCCGGTGCGGGTCGCTGCCGGCGACCCAGGCGATCTGGTCGGTGCGGTCGATCCCGGTGAACGGAACCGCCTGGTCGGGCCGGTACAGGGCGAGCCGCCGTGGGTCGACCGCGTGCTCGCCGCGCGCGGTCAGGCCGTGCCAGGTGTCCACAGTGGTGGGCCGGGGGGTGCGGTGCCCGCAGTAGCGTTCCATCGCCTCGCCCAGCGCAGCCGCGGTGGCGGCGTCCGGGCAGGTCCACGACGCCCCGGAGACGGTGGGTCGGCCACCGGCCGGGCCCAGGAAGGCGAGATCGGCGTGGGTGACGTGCAGGCCGACCGGCAGGCGTTCGTGGTGCAGCGCGGTGACGAGCCCGGTCCGTCCGTCGGTGATCATGTGTGTGGCAGGGGGACGCGGTTGACGTCCGCCTCGGGCAGCGGTGTGGCGCGCAGGCCCAGGCGTACCGGGTCGGTGTAGAGGCGGCTGCCGCCGAGGAACGGGTAGGCCGCCGGAGGATTGCCGTAGGTGCCCGGGGCCACCACCCGCACGACGGCGACCCCGGCCGCCGCCGCGTCCGGTGTTGTCACGTCCACGGCGACCGCCTCGATACCCTGGCCGGCCAGCCGGTTCAGGTAGCCGGTCCGGACGTCGCCGTCGACGTGCGGCAGATCGTCGAGCCCGATCGGTTCGTCGCCGCCGGTGATCGGGTGCAGGTGCGCCCGCAGGGCGGGGTCCAGCCAGAGCTGACCGTGACAACCGAGGTCCACCACGTCGGACCAGTCCGGGCGGTACGACCGGGAGTAGCACCGGTCGGCCCGCCAGGGATGGAAGACGCTTCCGTCGATGAGCCCGGTCCCGGCCGCCTGCCAGATCTCGCCGTCCGGATCGAGCAGGCCGACCGCGTACCGGCGCAGGGTGACCGCCTCGGCGAGGGCCTTGGCGACCGCCGATACCGGTTCGGGTCGGGCGGCGACGCCGATGGCGGTGATCTGCAGCTCGGGGTCGTCGAGCAGCACCCCGACGACGGGCACGTCGAACACGGTCGGGATGACGATCACCCGGTACCGGATGTCGGCGGAGGTGCCGGCGGCACGGGCCCAGCCCGGCCCCCGCTGCCGGTCCGGCACCAGCAGCCGGGACAGCGCCGGGTGGGTCACGTCGACCGGGCGGGCGGGGAGCCCGTTGGCCCACCAGATCACGGTGGCGTCCCGCTCGATGACCTCCTCCAGCGCGGCCGTCTCCGCGGCGGCCCGGGTCGGCCCGGCCGCCAGCCCGGACAGCATCGAGAAGTTGGTCCGCGGTTCGTCGGTCCGGGGCGGTATCAGCCAGTTGACGTAGACCAGGGACGCCGGAACGGCCGTCGGGGCGCCGTCGGACAGGGCGTACCCGGGTGCCCACAGCACCTGCAGATCGTCGGTGAAGGGCCGGAACGGGAAGTCGGGTTGCGCGTACTGGGCGGGTGAGTGCAGCGCCAGCGTGGTCGGGTCGACCGCGCGCTCACCCCGGGCGAGCAGTTCCCGATGGCTGGCCCGGCGCAGCCCGGCGGGTACGAAGTTGCCGCAGTAGCGTTCGACGGCCTCCCCGACGGCGCGGCGGTGGGCCTGCTCGGGGTCGGCGAACGCGGTGCCGGTGGCGACCCGGTCCGCCGGCCAGGGCAGGTGGCGCATCATGTCGGACACGTCCGCCACCACCACGTCGAGCCCGTACGGCCACCACTGCTCCGCCGGCAGCCGGACGGTGCCCCGCACCACGCCGGTACGGGTGTCGATCAGCGCGTGCACGGCTGGCTCTCCTCTGGTTCGGGCGCGTCCAGGGCGTACGTGGTGATGGTGAGCGTCGCCGGCGCGGGTGGACGGGGGTGCCGGGGATACCGGCCGGTGGTCAGTTCCAGCCGCAGCCGGTGCCCGCAGGGAAGGTCGACGGCGACCGGGCGGCAGGCGATCTCGACTGTCCAGGGCCCGTCGGGGATCTGGGTGACGCCGTCGGTGAGCACCGTGCGCACCCCGGCCGGGGTCTCGTGGACCAGCGTCGCGACGAGCTGCGACGGCGCATCCGCCCGGCCGGAGACCCGGCAGGTCACCGGGCCGTGGTAGGCCAGCGGACCGTCCGCCGTCGCAGCCAGCACGCCGGGCACGTCCGTGAGCGGGCCGAGATCGGCCGAGTGCGGCAGCGACGGGTACGCCCGCCCCGGATCGGCGGTCAGCACCACCGGCCCGGTGGACGCGATCAGCTCCCGGGTGCGGGCCGGCGCGGGCGGCATCGGGGAACCGGCACGCCAGGCCCCACTGCCCAGCCAGAGCGTCCGGGGACCGTCGAGCGTGCCGACGAGCCACTCCAGGGCGAGGGCCGACGGGTCCGGGTCGACCGGCACGTCGATGGCGCACTCGGCGGACAGCTCGTGGGTCAACGGCGACACCCAGCCACCGACCACACAGGTGGCCTCGGTGGCGAGCGCCGCGTGGCGCAGGGTGGCCGCCGCCGACCGGCAGTACCAGCTGCCGAGGTGCAGCGACGGTGCCCGACACTGCGCCACCGCCTCCTCGACGCGCCGCTGGGCTGTGGCGGTGTCGGCGGCGCTCGGCGGCCACGGCCGGATGTCGACCGGCCACCGGTCGGGCAGCTCCCCGTCGTCCAGCGGCAGGTCGGTGACGGCCGCCGCCAGGGGGGTCAGGCCGGGATGGCCGACCCGCCCGGTGCCGTGTTCGGTACGCCACCACAGCTCGGCGTCCACCGGCGGGAACCCGTCGCCCGCCGGCCACGGCTGCCGGCTGACCACCCCGGCCACCGCCGGATGGCCGCTGGCACACCAGGCGGTGTACGTCTCGTACCCGGTGCCGACAAGCACCACCCGCCCGTCAGACCAGGGCTGGCTGGTGACCCAGTCGACGGCGGCGTGCCCGTCGGCGGTCTCGTCGGCTCCGGCGGTGAACCGTCCGGCGGAGCGGAACCTGCCCCGCACGTCCTGGAGGACCACGGCATACCCGGCCGCCGCGTACGCCGCCGCCTCCGGCCAGAGTCCCGGCGTGCCGTACGGGGTGCGCACCAGCACCGTGGTCGCCGGTCCGTCCGGCAGCCACACGTCGGTGGCCAGACCGGACACGTCGATGCCGACTCGGATGGTCACGGTACCTGCACCATCACGTCCGGCGGCACCGGCAGCACCGGGTGCCGCCGGAGCACCCCGGCGGTGACGTCCACCCCGTACTGTGTGCGATCGCCCGGGACGGGCCGGCCCGTGAGATAGGCGCGCACATCCGTGGCGATGAGGCCGGCCACCACCGCGGCTCCCGCCGGGTCGGGCGAGGCGGCGGGTCGCCCGCCGGAGTCGAGCCACGCCCAGTAGGCCAGCAACTGGTCGGGGAACGGGCTGGCGGCCAGCCGCCGCAACCGCAGGTCGGCGTAGCTCGGCCCGACGCCCGGCACGGACAGTGGCCCGGCGTACCAGCGCCCACCCTCGGCGTAGCCGCGATGCCACGCGATTCCGGCGGCCACGCAGTCGGCGTCCAGCCGACGCCAGCGGGCGTCGGGCAGCCAGTCGGCGCACGCGACGACCACCGCCGCACCGCCGATGTCGTCGGTGCGCTTCACATCCAGCAGGTGGCACAGGTGCTCGACCAGGACGCCGTCGCCCAGCAGCACCACCGGCCCGGCAGCGGTGTCCGCCTCCTCGGCGAGGAGCCCTTCGTCGGCCAGCACGTCGAGCAACCCGGCGGCGTCGGCGTCGCGCGCGAGTGCCGCACCCGGGGTGAGTTTCCCGGACAACAGGGACGCGACCAGCTCCCGACGGTCGGTTTCGACGTCGATGGTGATGAAGTCCTCGGTCGGCGTGACCAGCAGGAAGCCATCCGCCGTGGGGACGACAGCGGCGCCCGGCGCGAGACACAGCGGGCGGTCGACCAGGGACCAGTCCATAGCTCCTCATCAGGAATCTAGCCTTGGGAGGGGTGCGTGGGCGCCACATCCGCCCACGCACCCCGGTTCACCGGCTCACGGGGAGCCGGCTGGGCGGCGTCACCGCTTGCGCCAGGCGACGCTGGCGTTGCGCAGCGTCGCGTGGTTCGACGTGTGCACCGAGGCGCGGACCGTCTGCACCGTGAGCTTCTCGACCTTCATCACTGTCACCTCCCTTCCGGGCTCGTGGCGGCTTCTCCGGGCCGCGGCGGTAGCGCGTCGGCGGCCCGTGGCGGGCGACGAGCGCGGGCCTGGCTGGCCACGCTCGAGTCAGCACTGGAACGGATGGCGGTGAGCCCTCGGTCACCGACTGTGGGCTGCACCCACCATGCCAGTGGATGAAAATGGTTGTCAACACTCTTGGGAATGGGCATCGATTTCACTACGCTCGTCGCGTGACCGCCATCGCCGCGCCCGGCATGCTCCGCGTCCTGACCGACCGCACCGAGTTTCGCTGGCTCTGGTTGGGCAACCTGATCAGCGTCTGCGGGGGCTGGTTCAGCGCCGTCGCCGTGTTCGCGATGGTCTACCACCACACCGGCGCCGGTCTGGCCGCCGGCGCCACCCTCGCCCTGCGGTACCTGCCCGGCGTCCTCGTCGGAGGCTTCGCGGGTGTCCTCGCCGACCGGATGGACCGGCGCACCCTCATGGTGGTCACCGACCTGACCCTCGCCGGGCTCGCCGGCGCCTTCCTGCTCGCCGACAGCCCTCGATGGATCTGGCTGGTCTACCCGCTGACGTTCGTCTCGGCCGCGACCGGCTTCACCTTCCAGGCTGCCCGTAACGCCTGGATGCCGAGCCTGGTCGAGCCCGACGAGTACGTGCTGTTCGGGGCACTGGTCCAGGTCAACGGCCTGCTGCTACAGGCGGTGGGTGGGCTGGCCGGCGCGGCGGCGGTGGGCCTGTTCGGCTGGCGGTGGGCGTTCGTCATCAACGCGGCGTCGTTCCTCGTCTCCGCCGGGTGCACCCGGCGGGCACGGGGCGGCCAGCGCCGCGGGGAGACCGGCGTGGCCCATCGGGACAGCGTCCTCGCCGCACTGGCCGCCGGGGTCCGGCACGCGCTGCGGCACCGGCAGGTCCGCGCCCTGCTGATCGTCGAGGCACTGTTCTGCCTCGGCCTCGGCGCGGCGATCGTGACGATGACCTTCCTCGCCACCCGGACCTACCGCCTCGGCGACGGCGGCGTCGGCTGGTTCTACGCCGCGCAGGGGGTCACCGGAGCCGCCGTCCTGCTCTGGGCAGCCGCCCGCATCCAACGGCTACCCGCCCGTCGGCAACTGACCGTGCTCGGACTCTCCTGCCTGGGCGAAGGGCTGGCCACCATCGCCTTCGGCCTGGCGCCCGGGGTCGGTCTCGCCCTCACCTGCTGGGCGCTCGCCTCCGCCGCCGACGTGCTGTACGGACCGGTGGCTGTCGCCGTCCTGCTGCGCCACGCCGACAACGCCGTACGCGGCCGGCTCATGGCGCTGTGGAGCGCCACCGCCACCGGCGCCCTGGCCCTGTCCTCCCTCGCCGGCGGCATCCTGGTCGACCGGCACCCGCCCGGACTGGTGGCGGCGGCCGCCGGGGTTCTCATGGTGCTCGCCGGCGCCACCTGGCTGGCTCTCCTGCGTCGGGGCCGGCTCGACCCGCCCCGGCTGCCGGGATGAGCGGGCCCACCCCTCACCCACCAGATGGGGTGGTTTGCCGCAGAAAGCAATCGCGGGACACCGTCGGATTCCTACTGTCGGAACCGGCCTGACACGCCGTATCCCGAGCCGGAGGAGCACGATCATGCAGATGACCGCGACCGACAACCACGCCGTCGCCCAGGCGGTACACGACGTCGGATCGGCGTTGTGGTTCGGTGGCACCGTCATGGGGGTGGCCGGGGTGAACAAGTCCGGCGCCGACCTGGCCCAGGGCATCGACCGCATCCGGGTCGCCGAGTCGGCGTGGACCCGGTTCAGCCCGGTGCAGTGGCTCGGCATCGGCGCCACCCTGATCGCCGGAATGCAGCTCACCCGGGTCGGTGGGCGGCGGCTGGCGTTGCAGAAGGGCTTCGCGTCGGTGGGAGCCATGAAGGCCGGAGCGGCCGTGCTCGGCGCGGGAGCCACCGCCTACGCCGCATACTGCGGCACCCGGATCGGGCAGCTCGCCGAGGAGGCCCAGCAGCGCGGCGAGCACCTGGAGGTCGTCGACGCGACCATCCCGACCGGAAACACCCCGGACGAAATCGCCCGGTGGCAGCGCCGCCAGCGCATCGCCCAGTACGTCGTGCCGGTGCTGGCCGGCGCGAACATCGTGCTCGGCTCGTACCTCGTGCAGTCGTACCGCAGCGTCGCCACCGCCAAGGGGGTCATGCGTCGGCTGCTGCCGGGCTGAGGCCCGGCGGCGGTCGGAATGCCCGGCCGTTGCCCCGGCCTTCCCACCGTCACCGCCCTCTTGCGCGCGGGCACCGGCCAGGATGGCCGGTGCCGCCGACAATCGTGGGGACCGCACGGGCAGCGATGTGTGACATGAAAGCCACCCATTGCACAACGCACGTTCTACCAACGAGACTAGGCCGGACTCGCTCCGGCCCGGTGGCACCGGCCTCCAGCGGGGAGCGGAGGAGAGGGGTGCGCGTTGCCGAACCCACCGGCAGGGGTCAGAGCGCGATCGATTCCCGCCTGGCAGGCCCTGCCGCGGCTGATCCGCAATCCCCACCAGACACTCGTCGAGATGGCGAACCGTGCCGACGGCGACGTCGTGCGGGTGGGGCTCGGAGTGTCCAGCGCCTACCTGGTCACCAATCCCGAACACGTGCAGCAGGTCCTGCACGAAAAGGCCGACAACTACCCCCGTGGTGACGACACACCGCTGTGGCGGTCGGTGCGGAAACTGGTCGGCGACGGAATCCTCGCCGAGGGAGAGACCTGGACGGCGAGCCGCAGGACGCTGGCCCCGCTGTTCCGCCCGACCCGGCTCAACGCCCTGGTGGACACGATGGCCGACGCCGTCGCCGACACGGCCGGCCGCCTCGACGAGGTGGCCGCCGCCGGGCAGCCGGTCAACATCGGTGGCGAACTGTCCCGCATGGTGTCCAGCGCCATCATGCGGGTCTTCTTCGCCGACCGGGTCTCGGTGGACTCCGCCCTGCGCATCATGGCGGCGCAGGAGGTGATCGTCACCTCGATGGCACCGCGCCTGCTCGCACCCTTCGTGCCCTGGTGGATCCGGCTGCCCGGCGACAAGCGGTTCCACGCCGCCGTGGAGGCCATCGACGACATCCTGCTGCCCGTGCTCCGCGAGGCGCTGCGGGAGCCCGGGGAGGGCGACGACGTCCTGTCCACCCTGGCCCGGGCGCGCACCGCCGAGGGCCAGCCGCTGAGCATGAAGCAGATGCGCGACGACCTCGTCTCGATGGTCGCGGTCACCACGGAGACGACCTACGTGGTGCTCACCTGGCTGTGGCCGGTCCTGACCAACCATCCCGACGTGACCGAACGGCTCTACGACGAGGTCGGGCGAGTGGTCGGCCCCGGCCCGGTCCGCGCCGACCACCTGCCGGAGCTGACCTACACCCGGCTGGTCCTGCAGGAACTGCTCCGTCTCTACCCCGCCGGGTGGATCGTGCCGCGCCGGGCGGCCGGCGCCGACGTCCTCGGCGGCGTACGCATCGAGCCGGGGGCCACCATCGTCCTCTCCCCGTACGCCACGCAGCGCCTGCCCTCCCTCTGGGGCCCGACCGCGGCGGACTTCGACCCGGAACGGTTCGCACCCGAGCAGCAGGCACGTCAACCGCTGCCCCGGTACGCCTACTACCCCTTCGGCGGAGGCCGACACCGGTGCCTGGGCGAGCACCTGTTCAACGTCGAGGCGGTCCTGATCGTGACCACGCTGGTCAGCAGGTTCCGGTTCACCCTGACCGATTCCGCCATCCCCCGCACCCGGGTCGCCGCGTCGCTTCGACCGGCCCGGCCGGTGGAGGTGGTCCTCACGCCGCTCGACCGCCACCGCACCCGATAGGAGCCGAGCCGTGTCTTCCTCTCCCTTCGTCGACGGGTTCACGGCCGCCTCGGAGCAGGGGCGGATCTGTGCCCTCGCCGCCAGGGGCCACCGCGACCTGCAACAGCGGGTCGCGGCGTATCCAAGGCTGTTTCCTGACCCGCCGGTCGACGGTGCCATGCTCGGGGCGCTGGCCATGTCGACCGCGTTCATCGCTCCCTGGTGCACCGCCGAGCAACTGCGGATCGCCAACCGCGCTTCGCTCTGGGTCACCGCGGAGGACTGGCAGATCGACTTTTCCGCCACGTCCTGGGAGGCGGTCGAGTCCACCGTGTCCAGCTGTCTGGCCGTGGCGGACGGCGGCACCCCGGCCGACGACGACGACCTCGGGCGCTTCCTGGCAGAGATCCGCGACGAGTTGGCCACCAGGCCGGCCTTCGCCGCGTTGCGATCGGCGTGGCGGGAGGAGGTCCGGCGTATGCTCACCGCCGATGCGCGGGAGTGGCGGTGGCGGTCGGCGCGGACGCTCGGCGGGTGGTCGCCGCCAACCTTGGCGGAGTACCTGGACAACGCCGACAACTACGGGGCGTCCTTTGTCAACGTCTCACATTGGATCGCCACCAGCGAGCCGGACGTCCTGGCACACCTGCCGGAACTGACCGCCGCCAGCCGCGAGGCACAGCAGGCCATCCGGTTGGTGAACGACCTGGCCAGCTACGAACGCGACGTCCGGTCGGGAGACCTCAACGCACTCATGCTGGGCGTCGACCGCGAGAAGATGACCCGCCACATCGCCGACCAGCTCGACCGATGCCGCAAGTCACTGGAGGACCTGGCGGGTAGTTGCCCGCAGGAGGCACTCTACCTGGCCCGGGAAATCGGGTTCACCAGCGGCTTCTACCACGGCACCGACTTCTGGGGCAGCTTCGACCGGTGACCCGAGCACCGGAACGTGACGAGAGACATAGATATGGCTATGCGCAGGCCAGCCGGCCGTGACGCCGGGACGACCTTGAGCAATCTGTCGGCTAACTGCTAGCGTGCGCCGGTCTGCATCTCCAATGGCTTGTCCGGCATTCATTGCCGGCAAACCGTCTATGTCCGGCATGGGACGGTCCAATGCGGTCTGGCAGCGCGAATCTTCGTGCGAAAGTTGTTGCTCTCCTGCTGTCGCTGGTGGCGCTCTGGTCGTTCGCGGCCTGGGTGACCTTGAGGGACGGCGTCAATCTGCTGGGCGTGCAGGCCATGGACAGCCAGATCATCGGCCCCAGTGAGCCGCTGCTGCTGAACCTTCAGGTCGAACGCCGCCTGTCCACCGCCCAGCTCGGCACCGTGAGTGGCGCCCGCCAGGCGGCCCTCGCCGCCGAGCGGAACAAGGTCGACGAGGCGGCGGCGGCCTTCCGGTCCTCGGCGCGCAGCTGGCTTGCCAGGACCGCCGCCAACGACACGGCCGAGCGGCACGTCGACGACGCCCTCGCGGCTCTGGACCGGTTGCCGGCGACCCGGCAGTCGATCGACGGTCGACAGATCGGCCGGTCCGAGGCGGCCACCGTCTTCACCGAGCTCATCGAGGTGCTGTTCCGGCTCTACGACGTGGCCGCCGCCCTCGACGACACGGAGATCGAGGCGGACACCCGGAACCTGATCGAGCTCTACCGCATGCGGGAGCTGGTGTCCCAGGAGGACGCGCTGATGACCGGCGCGCTCGCGGCCGGCCGGATGACCGCCCCCGAGCACACCCGGTTCACGCAGCTCGTCGCCGCGCACCGCTTCCTGACCGACCGCACCGCGCCCCGGCTCCGCAACCCCGAGCACGAGCAGCTCGAAGCGGTGCTCACGGGCAGCGCGTTCGCCGACCTCCGCCGGCTGGAGGACAGGGTGCTCGCCAGCGATCGCGACACCGCCAAACCGGCGATCGGAGCCCAGGAGTGGAACGACGCCGCGGAGTCCTCACTCAACGAGCTGCAGAAGATGGTGCTCGCCAACGGTGACGCACTGGTGGAACGGGCCACCCCGGTCGCCGTGGGGGTCGTCGTCCGGTTGGTGTTGGCCGCCGGGCTGGGGCTGCTGGCGGTCATCGCCTCCGTCATCGTGTCCATCACGACGGCACGGGCCCTGGTCGCCCAGCTGCAACGGCTTCAGGTGGCGGCCCACAAGCTGGCCGACGAGCGTCTTCCGTCCGTGGTGGAACGCCTCGGACACGGCGAGAAGGTCGACGTGGCCAAGGAGGCCCCACCGCTCGACTTCGGCGACGACGAGATCGGCCAGGTGGGCCAAGCGTTCAACCGCGTGCAGGAGACCGCGATCCGCACCGCGGTGGAGCAGGCCGAGCTTCGCCGCAACGTCCGCGACGTCTTCCTCAGCCTGGCCCGCCGTACCCAGGGACTGGTGCACCGACAGGTCACCCTGCTCGACGCGATGGAACGGCGGGAACAGGACGCGGAGGAGCTGGAGGACCTGTTCCGGGTCGACCACCTGGCCGTCCGGATGCGCCGCAACGCGGAGAACCTGGTGGTGCTCTCCGGGGCCACCCCGGCCCGCGCCTGGCGCCGCGACGTGCCGATGCTCGACGTCGCCCGGGCCGCCACCCAGGAGGTGGAGGACTACGCCCGGGTGACGGTGCAGCCCTTCGGCTCCGTCGGGCTCGCCGGACGCGCGGTCGGCGACGTCATCCACCTGCTCGCCGAGCTGATCGAGAACGCCCTGTCCTTCTCGCCACCGCACACCGAGGTCCAGGTCCGGGGACAGTTGGTGGGCCGGGGCTTCGTCGTGGAGATCGAGGACCGCGGGCTCGGCATGGGCGCGGAGGAGATGGCGGCCGCCAACGAGCAGATCGCCAGCGACCAGGAGTTCAGCCTGTCCAACGCCAACCAGCTCGGGTTGTTCGTGGTGAGCCGACTGGCGAACAAACACCACCTCACCGTCCAGCTGAAGGACTCCCCGTACGGCGGCACCACGGCGGTTGTGCTCATCCCCAAGGAGCTGATCACCAACGCTCAGCCGGTGGCGCCGACCGGCGGGCCGGTGCCCGCGACGGCGGCGGTCAGCCCGATGGCGCAGGCCCAGGCGCCGCGACCGCTGACGCCGCGCGCCCCGTCGGTGGTCACCGAAGCCGCGGCGGTGGCCGCGCTGAACACGCCGACGCCCACCCTGGGTCTGCCGCAGCGGTCGAGCAGGCGGGACGCCTCCACATCGCCGGCCACCACCACACCGCCCGCCGCCCCGCCC
>NZ_SMJY01000145.1:0-15990 GCF_004348355.1 Micromonospora sp. KC721
AGGCGGGGCCGAGCAGATCCCAGCGGTTTCCGACGACGTCGAGGAACACCGCGACCCGGCCGTACGAGTCGGTGCGCGGTGGACGGACGAACGCCACGCCGGCCTCGACCAGCCGCCGGTAGGTGGCGTCGAAGTCGTCGACCCGGAGGAAGAAGCCGACCCGACCGGCCACCTGGTCGCCGACGACCGCCTCCTGCCGCTCGCCGTCGGCGCGGGCCAGCAGCAGTCCGGTGCCGCCGCCCGGCGGGCGGACCACCACCCAGCGCTTCGGCCGGCCGTCGGTGGTCAACGACGGGGAGTCCTCCACCAGCGTGAAACCAAGCACGTCGGTGAAGAAGGCGATCGCCGGGTCGTACTCGGAGACCACAACGGTGACGAGATCAAGACGCATCCGCCGAGAGTAGGCGGACGGGCAGCGGGCCCCGGCTCAGACCTCGACGACCGTGGGCAGGTGCCGCTCCACCACCGGGAGCACCTCGGCGACGGTGACCGGGCGGCCCAGCTCGACGGTGAGCGAGGTGACCCCGGCGTCCCGGATGCCGCAGGGCACGATCCGGTCGAAGTACGTCAGGTCGCAGTCACAGTTGATGGAGAAGCCGTGCAGGGTGACCCCACGGGAGACCCGGATGCCGATGGCGGCCACCTTGCGGGCCGGACCCCGGTCGTCCTCGGGCACCCACACCCCGCTGCGGCCCTCGATCCGACCGGCGGTCAACCCGAACTCGGCGCAGACGTCGATCAGCATCTGCTCGGTGCGCCGCACGTACGCGACCACGTCCACCGGGTCGGGGAGCTTGACGATCGGGTAGCCGACGAGCTGCCCCGGGCCGTGCCAGGTGATCTTGCCACCGCGGTCGACGTCGACCACCGGGGTGCCGTCCATCGGCCGGTCCCACGGCTCGGTGCGCTTGCCGGCGGTGTAGACGCTGGGGTGCTCCAGCAGCAGCACGGTGTCGCCCTGCTCGCCGGCCACCACCGAGGCGTGCAGCCGACGCTGCTCGTCCCAGGCGGCCTGGTAGTCGAGCACCCCGGCCCGTACGGCCGTCAGCCCGGAAGTCGTCGCACTCACCCCACCAGCCTAAACCCGTTCCGCTCCACCGTCTCCGGTGACGCACGTCGCGTCAGGCCGCCGGAATCCGCCACAGCCAGACGTCGTCGACCCGCTGCGGCTCGCCGAGCAGGGCGGTGGCGGTGCGGCGCAGGGCGTCCTCGTCCAGGTCGTACTTGGCGCCGTGCACCTCGTCGGGCAGCACGACCACCTCGACCCCCCAGTACCGCAGGTCGGAGCGGACCAGCCGGACGGTGCCCTCGGTGACGATCGGCACCAGCCCGGTCCGGCCCGCCTGGTCCAGCAGGGTGTCGAAGGTGCGCGGCGGCGGCCCGATCCGGCCCCGCCCGTCCGGCCCGCCGGGGCCCAGGAAGAAACCGGCCGGCAGGCGGAACACACCCTGTCGGTGGGACAGCGCGTACGCCTGCCAGCGCTGGCCGTCCGGGTAGACGTCCAGGGTCAGCGGGATCGGGGTGAGCACCCCGCCCGGGGAGACGTACTCCCGCCACGTGCCGGCGGTGACGAACTGCGGCACCGGCGGGCGGAGGCTGGTCAGCAGCGGAGTCGGCAGCAACGGCAGCAGCGCCGCCACGAAACCGGCCGCCCACGCCACCCGGAACGGACGCCGGGGCGGGTCGGCCCGGAACTGGTCGATCGCGTACGCCAGCAGCACGCCGACGACCGGGGCGACCACCAGCGCCAGCCGGGCCGGCAACGCGGCGTTGACCACCGGCAGCCCGTCCAGCAGGGCGAACGGGAGGGGCTGCCCGGTGCGCCGCCCGTTGACGGTGGCCTGCGGCCCCCAGGAGAGTACGGCGAAGGCCACGGCGGTGACCCCCAGCGCGACCAGCGTGGCCCGGCGGCCCGGTGTGGCACGCCGCCACAGCGGCACGAAGCAGGCGACGGCGAGCAGCAGCAGCGGCACCCCGAAGAAGGAGTTCTCCTCGGTGGGGTTGGCCGCCAGCGAGGTACCCCACCCCAGCTCGCCCGCGAGCGACCGGCGCGGGTACGCCCCGAACGCGGCCACGTCCTCGGAGTGGATCACCGGGTCGAACCCGGTGCCTCCGAACCGCTGCGGGCCGGCGAAGTGCAGCCAGAGCGGGTACGCCAGCAGCGCTCCCGCCACCAGTGTGGTCACGCCCAGCCCGCGCAGCAGGTCCGGCAGCGCCGCCCGGGCCTGCGCCCGGCGGGCCGGGTGTGCCGCCCAGGCGGCCAGGAACACGCCGGTCGCCAGGGCGGTGAAGAACAGCCCTTCGGCGGCGATGGAGAACGCGACCGCCACCAGCACGCCGAGGATGATCCCGCCGCGTAGCCAGCGCCCGGGTCGGCGCAGCGCGAACACCCGCCACAGCAGCAGCGGGACCAACCAACCGGCCGTCCAGTTCAGGTGGGCGTTGGCGTGCGAGACCATGCCGGGGGAGTAGGCGACGAACAGAGCGCCGACCCCGGCGGCGAGCCGGCTGCCCACCAGGTGCCGGGAGAGCAGCCAGTACCAGGCCAACGCGGTGCCGGCCAGGTTGAGGGTGAGGATCACCAGGAACGTCGCCGGTGGCCCGATCAGGTACGTCAGCGGGGCGAAGACCGCCGCGTACACGGTGATCGAGGTGTTGACCGCGAGGTTCACCCCGTCGGGGACGTTGAGCAGGTGGGTGAAGAGCGGATTCTCCCCGTGGGTGAGCGCGTGCCCGCCGAAGGCGAGCAGCCACTCGAACAGCGCCTGGTCGCTGGCGTTGACGGTGACCACCCGACCGTTCGGGTCACGCCACAGTCCGCTGGTGACCCAGATGGCCAGGGCCACCGCGACCAGCGCCACGACCAGGTCGGCCCGGCGTCCCCCGTACCCGGTGGGCCGGGCGGTGGGTTGACCAATGGTCCGGGGTGGGGAGGTCGGCACGGAGCGGACGTTACCAACCGTACCGGCCCGGACCGGGCAGACACGGGAGCCCATCCGGTGCGGTCACCCAGGGTCACTCGGTGAGGGCGGCGTGCAGGGCACCCGGCAGGTCGGGGTGGGTCCAGGCGAAATTGGCCTTGGTCAGCACGCCGGGCAGGACCCTCGTGCTGGTCAGGGCCTCGTGGGCGAATCCGCCGAGGGCGATCTTGAGGGCCAGCGCGGGGATCGGCATGATCGCCGGGCGGCGTAGCTGGCGGGCCAGCTCCCGGGTGAACTCGGCGTTGGTGACCGGGTTCGGGCCGACCACGTTGACCGGGCCGGCGAGGTCGTCGCGGGCCAGCAGGAACACCGTGGAGTCCAGCCAGTCGCGCAGCGAGATCCAGGGCAGCCACTGCCGGCCGTTGCCCAGTTTGCCGGCGATGCCCAGCCGGAACGGCAGCAGTTGCGGCTTGAGCAGCCCGCCGTCGCGGTGCAGCGGCAGCCCGATGCGCAGCCGCACCACCCGTACCCCGGCGTCCTCGGCCGGGCGGGTGGCCGCCTCCCAGACCCGGCAGACGTCGGCGAGGAAACCCTCGCCCGCCGGGGCGTCCTCCTCGACCACCCGGTCGCCGGTGTTGCCGTACCAGCCGACGGCGCTGGCGTTGAGCAGCACGCCCGGCCGGTCGGCGGCGGGCAGCCCGGCGATGGTGATCGCCAGGGTGCTGGTGGTGTCGACCCGACTGGACCGGATCAACTGGCGGTACTCGTTGTTCCAGCGCCGGTCGCCGACGCCGGAGCCGGCCAGGTTGACCACCGCGTCCGCCTCGGCCACCACGGCCGGGTCGAGCTGTGCGGCGGACGGGTCCCACCGCCGTTCGTCGGGCGTGCGTGGTGGCCGCCGGACCAGCCGGACGACCTGGTGCCCGTCGGCGGTGAGACGGTCGGCCAGCCGGGTGCCGAGGAAGCCGGACGCGCCGGCCATGAGGATCCGCATGCTCCTATCTTCGGGTACGAAACCGAATGCGGCTGCGTTGAGCGAAATCACCGACTGGTGGTGAAGGTCGGGAGTGGTTCTTCGAGTCGTGCTCTCACCAGTATCGGTCGGCGAGGTCCTGGTCCGTCGCCGCGTCCAGGTCGCTGCGGAACCGGGATCCGTCCAGCTCGGGCGCGGTGGCGAAGGCCGTCACCACCTCGGCCCGAGGCACGACGCGGCGAGGCCGGTCAGGGGTCGACCGGTGACCGGGCATGCCCTCACGAGCGATGGGAGTCCTCCGTTCCACCCACGCATCGTGGCACGGGAGCTGTCGACCGCTCGCGCCGGTCGCATCGACCATGGAGTTCTCCGAAGTGGTTGCGGATTTTTCGAATAGGGTTAGCCTTGAGCCATGAGCAGCGCCCTTCGTGAACGGACCGTCATGCCCCCCGAGAACCCGGCTGACCTGGCCCGCTTCGTGCGCCGTCTACGCAACTCAGGGGATAGGGGACGGGCACGTCTGGTCGGGCCGGACGGCTCCGAGATCGAGATCCCGGACCAGTTGTACGGGGTGCTGCGGGATGTCGTCACCGCGTTGTCCGAAGGGCTGGCGATCTCGATCGCGCCGCACAACACCATGCTGACCACGCAGGAGGCGGCGGATCTGCTCAACATCTCCCGGCCGACCCTGGTTCGGCTCCTCGCTGATGGCGAAATGCCGCACACCATGCGGGGTCGGCACCGCCGGGTCCTGCTCCGAGACGTGCTGGACTACCAGGAGCGGACCCGCCAGGAGCGTCGACAGGCGCTCGATCAGATGACCGCAGAGGCTGAGGAGGACGGGCTGTACGACCTGACCTCGACTCCCCGCCGGACACGGTGAGGGCGACCCGAGTGGCTTTTCCGGCTTTCCTCGACACCTGCGTGCTCTATCCGGCGCACCTCTGCGACACCCTCTTGCGGCTGGCGGAAGTGGCTGCCTACCGGCCGCTCTGGTCCGAGGATGTGCTGATCGAGCTCCGGCGGAACCTCCTCGAACGCGGCATCGTCGAGGAACGAGTCGACCGGCGTATTTCGCACATGCGCGCAGCCTTCCCCGACGCTATGGTCACCGGCTACGAATCCTTGGTCGACGGCATGACCAACGACCCCAAGGACAGGCACGTGCTGGCGGCGGCCGTGCGTGCCAACGCGGAAGTCCTCGTCACGTTCAACGTCGGCGACTTCCCCGAAGTCTCGGTGAAACCGTACGACGTCCTCACGATCCACCCCGACGACTTCCTGCTGGATCAACTTGACCTCTACCCGGGTGTGACCCTGGATGTGCTTCACCGGCAGGCTGCCGCCTACCGCCGGGAACCCACCACGGTGCCCGCCTTGCTGGCGCTGCTGAGCCGCACCGGCGTGCCGCAGTTCGCTGCGGAGGTGCGGCGGCACCTGTGACGACAGGCGCGCTCAGCTTGGGCGGCGGGACACCGCCCAGCCGAGGAACCGCCCGAAGAGCTGCCGGGGCTCCGGCCCGTCGTGCGGGTGCAGCCGGTGCAGTTCGCCGGCCGCGTCGTGTAGCAGCCCGCCCAGGTATACCAGCAGTGCCACCCGGTCGTGTGCGTACTCCCGCAGGAGCGCGAGCCGCGCGGACGCGCAGGGCCACGGCGTGCCGCAGGACCGGCAGAGCCACAGCGGCCGTAGCGGCAGGTGTGGCCGGGGTGGGCTCACCACCGGCCGCCGTTGGCCCGCCAGGTCTGCGCCGGGGTGAGCCATCCGGGCCGCCCTACCTGCGGGTTCGCCCGGGTCGCCTCGTCCCACCAGCGGCTGTTCGGTGGTGGTGGTGCGGGCGGCTCGGTGGGCACGGGTGTGTGCCGGTCCGGGCAGGCCGTCCAGCGCAGCCCGCACGAACACCAGCGCCGCCCGTACCGCCAGGTCCGCCGGTGCCGGGGCGCGAGCGGCACGGGCTTCGCGTTGCGTCGCGGCCACCGCATCAGCGCCGCCCGCCGGGTACGCCGGCCAACGCCCCGCCGCGTGCCGCCAGCGTGTCGATCACGTCGTCGGCCAGGCCGCGCGAGCGCAGCACCCGCCGCGCCCAGCGGTGCAGCAGGCACGGGTACGGGGTCCGGTCGCTGCGGCACAGCGGGCCGGCCGGCCAGTCCTCCGGTCGGTGTACGAGCAGCGCCCGGATCGCCAGCTTGACGTCCTCCACCGTGACCACCCAGGGCACGGGCAGCTCACCGAGCACCTTCTCCATCGCGTCCACCGGTTCGTCGGTCCTCGACCGCACGTGTCGCCTCCCTGGTTGATTGCGGCACCGGGGCGGGCGGGGACGGCCATGCGCGCGCATGGTCGGCCGGAACCCGGCACCCGCCCCGGGCCTGTTCGTGGAGCCCGCCGATGCCTGTTCGCGGGCAGGGGGCACCCGGCCGACTGTCCGGGGGAGTGGTCGGCCGGGTGGTTCCTCGCAACGACCAGCTCGCGGTTGCAGACCTGGGAGCCGGTCAATCAGAGCCTCACACAACTAGTTGTACAAAGCAAGGAGGAACTTCGTCTTACTTGTTGTGCCTGGTAGTTCATGGTCAAATGGCGGTGCAGACCTGGGAGTGTGAATGCCCGCCAAAGCGAAGTGGGCGCAGTTGGCCGACCATCTCCGTGAACGGATCGAGTCGGGCGAGCTGGCGCCGGGGGAGAAGCTGCCGTCGACCGCGCAGCTCAAGGAGGAACACCGCGTGTCGCAGACCGTCGTGCGGCAGGCGATCCTCGTCCTGCAGATGCAGGGGTGGGTCGAGGGCGTGCATGGTGTCGGCGTGTTCGTTGCCGAGGAGTTGCCCCAGGGGGAGAGCAGATCGTGACGGTGGTTCCGCCGACCTGTGCAGGCTGGGCAGTGATCAAAGCCGGTAGCCGCGCGCGAACCCAGCCTCCCCCGCCCGCCATCGTCTTCGAGGCGCTCACCCAGCCCGACCGCGACCCGGCGCGTCCCTGGCTGCGGCTGCTCGACGACGAACAACGGCCGCAGACGAGGCTGCGTACCCGCATCTGGTCGTCTGGTCGTCGCTGTGGCCGAGACGCCCGGAGGCCCAGGTGCGCTTCGAGCTGTCATCCGGCGGCGGGGCAGGCACCCTGCTGCACTGGAAGCTGCTGGTCGCCGAGCCGTTGCCGGATTCTTCGCTGCTCGGGCACCTCCGCAAGCGGCTCAACCAACTGATCAACGCGGATCTGCCTTACTCCTTCGGTCAGTAGCCGCCTCGCCGGCCGGAGGGGCACCGGCGCCCCGCTCGGCGGTCACCTCCGGACACAGGGGGCACGCCACCGCCGCGCCCACCGACGCCTGGACGTGCCGCGTGCGCTCCGCCCGGCCGGGCGTCCTCGCGTCACTGCGACGCCGGTCCGTTGTCGACCAACCGGAAGCGGGTGGTCAGGGGTGCGTCGCCGAGTTCCTCCAGGATCAGTCCCCGGGTCCGGGAGTTCTGCAGGAAGGCCCAGTGGCTACTGATCGCGTACGTCGGCACGCCGTCGTGTTGGCCGTCGCGGACGACCGTGAACTGCTGTCTCGGCTCGTCCGGCGCGCAGGGGGCCGCCACGACCCGCAGCGGCTGGCTGCCCGACGAGCGGACCTCCCAGCAGGTGTCGGTGCCGGGCTCGGCGGTGCGGATCTGGTATGTGTCAGACCCCTGCGGCGTGAACACGAACAGCTGCTGTCCTTCGTCGCCGTCGACCTCGCCCAGCCGGCCGTCGTCGAGCAGCGACAGCCCGCCCTCCACCGCATCCACCCGCACGATGGTGACCTGACGCTGCCCGGACAGCAGCGGATTGCCGGCGGGCGGGCTGGACGATCCGGTGGGCGGACCGGACGCGCCGCCGGTGGGGCCGGATGACGGGCCGGCCGCGTCGGACGCGCCGCCGGTCGGGCCGGATGACGGGCCGGCCGGGTCGGGTGACGCGGCCGGGCCGGAGGTCGGGCCCGCCGGGCCGACCGGGGTGGGGTGTGCTGGCCCGCCCGGGCGGGCCAGGGCGACGCCCGTGCCGAGCGCGACGACGGCGAGGGCGGCGAGCGCGACCGACGCCGTCCGTCGACGACGGCGGCGGGTGTCGCCGCGTCGCCGGATGTCGGCGGCGGCCGGGACTCTGCCCTGTCCGCCCTGCCCCGCCAGCGCCCGCAGGGCGTCGTCGAGCTGGTTGTCAGAGCTCATGGCCGCGCCCTTTCGTCCACGCCGTGGTACTCCGGTTCGGTCAGGTGGGCGGCGAGGGCCCGGCGGCCCCGGGCCAGTCGCGTCTTGACGGTGTTCTCGTTGGTGCCGACCTCCGCCGCGATCTCGGCCACGCTCAGCCCGACCAGGTGGTGCAGCACCACCGCCCGGCGTTGCTCGGCGGAGATGCGCCGCAAGGCGGTCACCACCGCGACGTGGTCGACCGAGACGGCGTCGACGCGCTGCGCGCAAGCGTCCCGGCGGTGGGCGCGCAGTCGGTTGACGGTCTTGCGCCATGCGCTGACCGCCACCCGGTACGCCACCCGGCGTACCCACGCCTCCGGGCTGTCGCACTCGCGCACGGCGGTCCAGCCGTCCCAGGCCCGGGCGTACGCCTCCGCCACCGCGTCCTCGGCCTCGGCCCGGTTGCCGATCATCGCGTACAGATGTCCCAGTACCCGCTGCACGGACGCGGAGTAGAAGGCGTCGAACTCCGCAGCGTCACGCATCGGTCAAAGTCTCCACCCGACCTGGTTGATCCTGGGCAGTTGTGTGCTCGGTCGCACCGCCATTGGCCCGGCCGGGAACTGCCGGCCGGGCCACCGAGGGGGTCACTTCCGGCGCGGGGCCGGTCCGGTGTCGTTGAACCGGAAGCTGCTCACCGGCGGGGCATCGCCCAACTCCTCCAGGATCAGCCCGGACCGGGCGGAGTCGCGGAGGTACGCCCACCGGTTGCTGATCAGGTACTCCCGGGGGCCTCCGGCCGGAGCGGGCGCGATGACGAACCGCTGAGCCGGGTCGCCCGCCCGGCAGGCGGCACCACGCACGAACAACGGCCGGCTGTTGCCCGGGTTGCGTACCTGCCAGCAGACCGGCTGCCCGGTGCCGCCGCCGTAGTACGCCTTGATCAGGAACTCTCCCGACCCCAACGGAGTCGGCACGAAGACCTGCCGGCCACGGTCGTCGTCCACCTCGGCCAACCGTCCACCGTCGAGCAGCGCCAGCCCCGACTCGAACGCCCCCACCCGTACGATCGTCACCCGGCGCTTGCCGGAGAGCACCGGCTCCGCGTCCGCCGTCTCCTGCCGCGCCGGCACCGCCCGCGCGCCCCCGGGCAGCTGAGCCTCGGTCGCGGGCACCGGCCCCGACTGCGGCTCGGCCACCGGCACCGCCGCCGGGCCCTCGCCGCCGAAGGCCGGCGACCCGCCGTACACCCCGACGACGGCACCGGTCAGTACCACCAGACCCGCACCGGCGAGCCACCTTCCGAACGCCACGTTTCCTCCCCGACTGCCTCGGCCGCCGAGGCCGTGAGCCCGGTCAGCTCGCGGTCCTCGGTCGACACAGCCGGATGACGCGTGAGGCTGTCCGGGAGTTTCACCGCGGCGCGATATTTGTGACACCGCTGACAGGCTGCCGTCGGCGGCGGCCACCGAAACGGGCTGCGGGTCACGTACCGGTGGTCGGGCCGGCCGGTGCGTGGTCTCTCGAGGGGCATGCTCGGCCATGGCGGGTGGGTTACCCCTTGTGCTACAAGGTCGTGGCTTCGCGTTGCGTCGCGGCCACCGCATCAGTTCCGCCCTTCGGGTACGCGCAACTGCCACTGCGCCCGTGCCACCAGTTCGTTGACGGCCTGCTCGGTCAAACCTCGGGTACGCAGCACGGCCCGTCCCCACCGGGTCGAGGAGGTTCGTCAGCAGCACCATCGCGACGATCGCCCGTAGCAGCGGGTCATGCCGGACGAAGCAGCCGACACGGGTACGGGGTGTGGTCGCTGCGGCACAGTTGTCCGGTTGGCCAGGACTCGGGGGAGTGCACCACCAAAGCCCGTACGGCCGCCCGGACGTGCTCGCCGGTCACGTGCCGGGGCATCGGCAACTCGCCGCACACCTTCTCCACCGCGTCCACCACTGACTGCACGCTCTACCGCCTTTCCTCGTCGGAATGCGGCGCCGGGGCGGGCGGGGGCAGCCGTCTGTCCACCGCTGGCCGATGACCCGGCACCCGCCCCGGGCCTGTGGTTGAGCGTCGGTCTCGACCTACCGGTCCGGGAATGACGACAGTCAGTACACGTGTTGCACGTTTGAGGCACAGATGTCGCACCGGCTCGCGGAGGTTGGGGGAGAGACGGTGAGCGCGATACGCCGCTGGTCCGGTCGGGAGATCCGGGCACTTCGTCAGGCGCTTCGGATGAGCGTGCGGGCCTTCGCCCCGTACCTTGGCGTCAGCGAGCGGGCTGTGTCCAAGTGGGAGGCCGGTCAGGCGGTTCCTGGTCCCGACATGCAGGCGGCACTCGATATCGCCCTGTCCCGTGCCGAACCCGACGTCGTGTCCCGGTTCGACCTGCTCGTCTGTGGAAAGCCTGATGAGTCTGGGCCGACGAGGGTTCCGGCTATCAGCACTGCGACGACCGTGATCGCCGGGGCCGGCCCCGCCGGTGGTGACGACGAACTCGACGCGTTGGAGCTCGCCCGCCGGGTCGCGGCCAGTGATGTCAGCGATGAGACGCTGAATCGCCTGGAACGGGTTGTGGACGAGCTGGCAATGGCATACGCGCAGACTCCGCCTCAGCAGCTCATCGTCCGGGTGCGGCAGCACCTGCTCTATGTCGGACAGCTCGTAGACGGGCGTAAGACACTGCGCCAGCACCGCCGGCTGCTGGTGATCGGCGGATGGCTCTCCCTACTCGCGGCCACGTTGCATGTCGATTTCCGGCAGCCCATCGCGAGTCGAGCGAGGTTGGACACCGCCGCACGGCTGGCGATCGACACCGACCATGACGAGATGACCGCCTGGTGTGTCGAGACGCGCGCCTGGGACCTGTTGACTGACGGGCACTTCCGGGATGCCGCCAGCCTCGCGCGTGAGGCTCAGGATCTCGCGCCGCACGGCAGTTCGGCGCACCTGCAGGCGACCGCTCAGGAGGGACGCGCCTGGGCGCGGATGGGTGAGGCGGGCGAAGTGCGCCGCTCACTGAATCGCTTGTCCCAACTGATCGCGCCGCTGCCGAAGCCTGACGGGCCGGAACACCACTACCGCTACGACCCGAACAAGGCGCTCGCGTACACCGCCACCACCTTGTCGTGGATAGGAGACCCGGCGGCCGAGGGCATCGCACGCGATGCGATCACTGAACTGGAACGGGCTTCGGACGGTGTCCGTCGGCCCCGGCGCATCGCTTCGGCGCAGCTCGACCTAAGCCTCGCCCTGCTCAAACTCGGGAAGCCTGACGAGGCGGGCGCAACGGCGCTGCTGGCGATCTGCTCTGGCCGGATCGTGCCCTCCAACCGATGGCGGGCGGCGGAGGTCGTGGCAGCCGTTGAGGCAAGCGGCGTTGTTGAGGCCGCCGACCTGCGCGAGGCGTACCAGACGTACTGCAGCTGAGGTCAGGCCCTCCGGGAAATGCGTGATCACTGGTGGTGGCGTCCTGGGTGGCGGCAGCTGGCATAGGCTGAGGAATGCTCGAAGCCGGTAGCCGCGCGCGGACCCAGCCTCCCCCGCCCGCCGTCGTCTTCGAGGCGCTCACCCAGCCCGATCGCGACCCGGCGCGTCCCTGGCTGCGGCTGCTCGACGACGAACAGCGGCCGCAGGTCCTGGAGGCCGCGTGTCCGCACCTGGTCGTCTGGTCGTCGCTGTGGCCAAGACGACCGGACGCCCGGGTGCGTTTCGAGCTGGCACCCGACGACGGGGCGGGCACCCTGCTGCACTGGAAGCTACTGGTCGCCGAGCCGCTGCCGGATCCGTCGCTGCTTGGACACCTACGCAAACGGGTCAACGAACTGATCAACGGGAATCTGCGTCGTACCTTCGGCCAGTAGTCGGTCCGGCGGTGCCCCGCCCGGCCCGTCGGTCAGGACCGGGCGGGACAACCCGGGACGGTCAGGCCGTTGCCGGGGCGGTGCGCAGGTCGGCGAGGAGCCGCTCCACCTCGGCGAAGGTTTCCTCCGACAGTGGCCCGTACGCCAGGGTGCCGATGTTCTCCTCCGCCTGCGCCACGGTGCGGCAGCCGGGGATGGGCAGGGTGCGCGGGCTGCGTGCCAGCAGCCAGCCGAGCGCACCCTGGGCGAGGGTACGGCCGTCGGCGGTGAGCACCTCCCGGACCCGGGCCACCCGCTCGGCCCACTCGCCGGTGGGCACCCCGTCGGTGAACCAGGGCAGCCACTCCGGGGCGACCCGACGTACGTCGTCGCCGCCGCGCGGGGTGGGCGTGCCCTGGTACTTCGCGGTGAGCAGGCCCATCGCGAGGGGGCCACGGTTCAGGCTGGCCAGGTCGAACTCGTCGCAGACGGCGAACATCTCGGCGTTGTCCCTGAGCACCGACTGGTCGTGCTGGATCGCCGCGCAGTGCGGGCCCGCCGCCGCGAACGCCCGCGCCGAGGCGGGGTTGTCGGTGCTCCAGCCGTACGCCCGGATCTTGCCCTCGGTGACCAGGCCCTCCAGGGTGTCGACCAGGTCGAGCGCCTGCGGCACCGGTAGTCCGTTGAGGTGCAGTTGGTACAGGTCGACGTAATCGGTGCCGAGCCGCCGCAGCGAGCCCTCCAGGCTCTGCCGGGCGTACGCCGGGCTGGCGTCCTCGCCGGTGGCCTGGCGGGTGGTCTCGTCGGTGGGGTAGCCGAACTTGGTGGCGATCACGGCCTGGTCGCGGCGGCCGGCCAGGGCGCGGCCGAGCACCCGCTCGCTGTGCCCCGCGCCGTAGTTGCTGGAGGTGTCGAAGAGGGTGGCACCCAGGTCGAGGGCCCGGTGGATGGTGCGGATCGACTCGTCGTCGTCGACCTCGCCCCAGCCCAGCGGCTGGTCACCGGCCCAGAACGGGCCGCCGATCGCCCAACACCCCATGCCGATCGCGCTGACCTCGATGCCGCTGCGTCCCAGTCGTCGTGTCGTCGTCATGACCCTACTTTCCATCCTGGAGCGCGCTCCAGGTCAAGCGCTACGCTGCCGACATGATCGGATACTCGCCGGCGGAGACGGCCCGGCTCAGCGGCTTCAGCCTCGACACGTTGCGCTACTACGAGAAGATTGGCCTGCTCAGCGGGGTGGGCCGCACCTCCGGCGGGCGGCGGGTCTTCAGCGAAGACGACCTGGGCTGGCTGGGATTGTTCCGCTGCCTGCGCGACACCGGCATGCCGATCGCGCAGATGTGCCGTTACGCCGAGCTGGCCCGGGAGGGCGAGCATACCGCCCGGGAACGGCAGGAACTGCTTCAGCGGCACGCCGAGCGGGTTGAGGAGCAGATGGCCCTGCTGCGCCGCCAGTACGACCGCCTCCGCGACAAGATCCGCTACTACGAGAACGTCACGGAGGGCGTCCGAGCCGGCTGACCGGGCAACAGACGGTCGGTCAGAGGCCGAGCAGGATGGGCACCGAGTTGACCGCGCCGTGCACCACCAGCAGCGGCCACATCCGCCGGTACCGGGACCACAGGTAGCCGAGGAAGAGCCCGAGCACGCCCTGGTGGACCGCGACCGAGGCCAGGTCGGTGCCGAGTTCGCCGGTACCCTGGATGCCGACGTGCCAGGCCGCCCACACCAGCGACGCCAGCACGATCGCCGGCCACCGTCCCAGGATCGACTCCCACCGGCTCTGCAACCAGCGCCGGTAGAAGACCTCCTCCAACAGGGCGTTCGCGGCGAAACCCACTACCAGCACGCCCACCAGCACCGCCGGGTCGACCGTCCGGCCGAAGTCGCTGGGCGGCACGGCCAAGGGGGTGGCGTAGCTGAGCGCCAGCCAGGCCAGCACCGGCAGCGCCGGCCCGTAGCGGTACGCGGCGTCGACCGGCCGCCACGGGTGCCAGCGGGCCCCTCGCCGCCGCGACCAGAGGAAAACCCCCAGCGGTACGCCGAGCAGCAGCGCCACCTTCAGCAGCGTGTACGCCGGCTCGCCGCCGAGCAGCGGCAGAGTGACCGCGAACGCGACCCCGGCCAGCAGCAGCGGCACCGCCTCCCGGTACGGCGCGACCCGGTCCGGCCAGGGCTGGTCGGCGGCCGGCGGCACCAGCCGGACCAGCACGATCCCGACCAGTGCCGGAATCCAACCGGCCCACATCGGCACGGTGTCGTGGTGGTCGGCGCTGTACCGGATCCCGGTGTCACCCTGCACGGTCAACCAGACGGCGGCGGCGGTGAGCAGGATTCCCCCGGTCACCAGGACGAGCATTCCGGCGCGGGGACTGCGGGCAGATCGGGTGTTGTCGATCATCACCGTCGGCACGGTATCAACGCCTCGCTATCGGCACGGCGACCCTGGTGCTCGGTCCGGCGCCACGTACCGGCTGCTGGGCGCCGAGCCCCGGGCGTGGCCGGCTGCTGCGCGCCGAGCCCGGCGTGGCCGATGATCGACTCCGAATGCGGCAGATCGCGGTGTCGGGGTGACCTTGATGCCGCCACCTGCCGCGAGTTGAGTTGATCACCGTGGCTGGCCTGCGCGATCGGGCGCAAGTGTCAGGACACCGGCGCGCCGCCCTCCGGTGGCTCGTCGTGCCAGCGGGCGCGCCACTCCGTCTCCCGTGCCTCGTGGGTGGTCCGTTCGGCGAACACCGCGGTGCGCAGCGCACGGCGGGAGTCCGCCATGGTCACCACCTCCAGGGCGACCAGGCCGACACAGACCACGGTCACCAGGACGAGGGCGGCCAGCGCCGGCACCCGTACGGCGACCGGCACGAGCAACGCCAGCAGCACCACCGTGCCGACCCGGAGCCAGGTGAGGGTGCGCAGGGCGCGCAGCTGGAAGAGAATGTCGCCGATCAGGTAGCAGATCACCCCGCCGAAGAGCACCGGCACACCTGGCCCGGGCAACGCCTCGCCCAGGGGCCGGTGCGGCTGGGCGAGCCAGGTGACCATCTTCTCCGCGCCCAGCGAGACCAGGATCAGCCCGGCGATCATCGGCAGGAACAGGTACGCGTACGCGTCCCGGGCCAGCGCCACCCGCGGCCGACCGAGGGTGGCGTGCAAGGTCATCCGGGCGGCCGGCCCGATCACGTCGAAGTGCAGCCACCACAGGGCCGCCGCCAGGACGACGCCGATGCTCGACGCGACGATCGCCGGCCAGGTCGGCGACTGACCGTCCAGGCTGGTGCTGCTGCCGACGCCGACGGAGAGCACCGACTCGCCGAGGGCGATCATCAGGATGAGGTCGTACCGCTCGGTCCAGTGCTCGGCGGAGACCACGCCGGCACCCCGGTTGCCGGCGATCAGGCCGGTCGCGTACTGCAGGACCACCACGGATGCCCAGAGCAGGTCGCGGATCAGCGCGCCGGTCTCCGGGTTGGTGGCCTGCGACGGAATGAGCGCGGCGGCGAGCAGCAGCGCGGTGCTGATCACCAGCTCCGGGGTGAGCCGGAGCAGGTGCCGGCTCTCCACCGGCATGGTTCGCACGACGTGCCAGTACATCCACAGGTGGACGACCCGGATGACCAGGTAGCTCACCGCGACGGTGATCGGACCGGCGATGCCCGCCGAGTGGGTCTCGATGGTCTGCGGTACGGCCAGGACGAAGGCGAACAGGGCCGCCATGCCGATGACCATGACCACCGGAACGAATCCCTCACCGAGCCGTACCCGGGTCGCCACCACGGTGTGGACCACCCAGATCCACCACAGCACGGCCAGCACGAGCAGGCTGTGCAGCAGGGTGTGGCCGCTGATGTCGTGGGCGGTGGCCCGGACGATGATGAAGAACGAGAAGACGAAGACCAGGTCGAAGAAGATCTCGAACCGGTCCACCCGGGCGCCGGGGGCGAGGGGGATGGCCGGCCCCAGCCGCGTTCGCCACCACCCGCCGCCCACCCGCTCACTCTCCCAGCGTGGCGGCGGTGCCCGGGCGGAAATCGACCGCCTCCGTGGTTGGCCGTCCGGCGCGGGTGACGGTACGCGGGGGTGCCACCCGGTCGGCGCGGTGGGAAGGCGTATGGGCGCAGGGG
>NZ_SMJY01000146.1:0-15941 GCF_004348355.1 Micromonospora sp. KC721
GTGCCCGCGACAGCCGGCGCGGACGACGCCCGGGCCGCCCTGCACCGGTTGCGCGCCGAGGTGGCCAAGGCCGTCGTCGGGCAGGACGCCGTGGTCACCGGGCTGGTCATCGCGTTGCTGTGCCGGGGTCACGTGCTGCTGGAGGGGGTGCCGGGGGTGGCCAAGACGCTGCTGGTCCGCACCGTGGCCACCGCGCTGGACCTCGACTCGAAGCGGGTGCAGTTCACCCCCGACCTGATGCCCGGCGACATCACCGGCTCGCTGATCTTCGACCCGCACACCGCCGCGTTCACCTTCCGCGAAGGGCCGGTCTTCACCAACCTGCTGCTCGCCGACGAGATCAACCGGACGCCGCCGAAGACCCAGTCGGCGCTGCTGGAGGTGATGGAGGAACGGCAGGTCTCCGTCGAGGGCGCCCGCCGCCCGCTGCCCGACCCGTTCATCGTCGCCGCCACCCAGAACCCGGTCGAGTACGAGGGCACCTACCCGCTGCCCGAGGCGCAGCTCGACCGGTTCCTGCTCAAGCTCACCGTGCCGCTGCCCAGCCGGGACGAGGAGCTGGGCGTGCTGCGCGCCCACCACGCCGGGTTCGACCCGCGCGACCTGACGGCGGCGGGCGTACGGCCGGTGGCCACCGCGGCCGACCTGGCCGCCGGCCGGGAGGCGGTGGGCCGGGTGCACGTCGCCGACGCCGTCCTCGGCTACATCGTGGACCTGTGCCGGGCCACCCGGGCCACCCCGGCGCTGGAGTTGGGCGCATCGCCCCGGGGGGCGACCGCGCTGCTGGCCACCGCCAAGGCGTGGGCCTGGCTGGCCGGACGGGACCATGTCACCCCGGACGACGTGAAGGCGACGGCCCGGCCCACGCTGCGGCACCGGCTGCGGCTGCGCCCGGAGGTGGAGTTGGAGGGCGTCGGCGTGGACCGGGTGCTGGACACGGTGCTGGCCACCGTGCCGACACCGCGATGACCTGGCGGGCGGGCGTCCTGCTGCTGGTGGGTGCGCTGAGCCTGCCGGTCTGGCCGGCCCCGCTGGTCGGCGTCGCGCTGATGACCGGCGCGGTGCTGCTGCTCTGCGCCGTGGACTGGGCCCTGGCCGCACCGCTGCACGCGGTCACCGCCACCCGGGACGGCGACCGGTCGGTACGCCTCGGCGGCACCGCCACGATCACGCTGCGCCTGACCAACACCGCCAGCCGTACGCTGCGCGCCCAGGTCCGGGACGCCTGGGTGCCGTCGGCCGGCGCCGTCGGGGACGTACCGCCGCAGCGGGTGACCCGGGTGGCACCCGGCGGCACGGCGGTGTTGCCCAGCCGGCTGACCCCGACCCGGCGTGGCGACCGGCCGGCGGTGGCCCTGGCGGTGCGGTCGCTGGGCCCGCTGGGGCTGGCGTTCCGCCAGTGGGCCGGCCGGCCGGCGACGCCACCCTGGACGCTGCGGGTGCTGCCCCGCTTCGACTCGCGGCGGCACCTGCCGGAGAAGCTGTCCCGACTGCGGGTGATCGACGGTACGCAGGTGACCCGGGGCCGGGGGCAGGGCACCGAGTTCGACACGCTCCGCGAGTACGTGGTCGGCGACGACGTCCGGTCGATCGACTGGCGGGCCAGCGCCCGCCGCAGCGACGTGCTGGTACGCACCTGGCGGCCGGAGCGGGACCGGCGGCTGGTCTGTGTGCTGGACACCGGCCGCACCTCGGCGGTACGGGTCGGTGACGAGCCGCGGCTGGACACCTCCATCGACGCGGCGTTGCTGCTCACCGCGCTGGCCGCCCGGGCCGGCGACCGGGTGGACCTGCTCGCCGCGGACATCGCGGTCCGGGCCACGGTGACCGGCAACGGCCGGTCGAACCTGCTCAACCGACTGGTGACCGCGGTCGCGTCGCTACAACCGGCCCTGGTGGAGACGGACTTCGGGCTGGTCGTCGGGGAGGTCCTGCGCCGGGAACGGCAGCGCAGCCTGGTGGTGATCTTCACCGCCCTGGAGGCGGGCGCGCTCGGTGCGGGGCTGCTGCCGGTGCTGCCCCGACTGGCGGCCCGGCACCGGGTGGTTGTCGCGGCCGCGCACGACCCGGTGCTCACCAGCCTGGCCACCGCCGCGCCGGCCCGCCCGGCCGACGCCTACGCCGCCGCAGCGGCCTGGCGGGCCCTTGATGAGCGGACCCGCGTCCGCGCCGCCCTGGCCCGCCACGGCGTCACTGTCGTCGACGCCCCCGCCGACCGTCTCGCACCCGTGGTAGCCGACACCTACCTCCGTCTGAAGGCCCAGGGCCGGCTCTGAACCCCTTCACCCCGTTGATCATGAAATTGACGGCGGTGGGGGCCAACCTCGGCGCCGCCAACGTCATCATCATCCGCGAAGTCTCCGGGCTGGAGGGTGGCGCGGTGGCCGAGGAGGACGACGTAGGCGAGGAAGGCCAGCCAGACGGCGGCGCCGATGCCCACCCGCAGTGCCGTGGGCACCGGCGCCGGGGTCACGAACGCCTCCAGCACCGCCGAGACGGCGAAGAGCCCGACCAGGCCGACGGCGACCAGGACCGCCGAGCGGCCCGCCTCGGCGACCGCCTGGCCACGGGTCAGCCGGGCCGGCGGCGCGATCCAGGCCCACGCCGTGCGCAGCCCCACCCCGGCGGCGACGAACACGCCGGTCAGTTCGAGCAGCCCGTGCGGACTGACCAGGCCGAAGAACACGTCCGCCCGACCGTACGCGACCATCACGCCGCCAACCACGCCGATGTTCAACGCGTTCTGCCACAGCAGGTACAGCACCGGCACCACCAGCACCCCGGAGGCGAGGCACTGGGCGGCCACCCAGGCGTTGTGCGTCCACAGGTGGAAGGCGAACGTCGGCGCGGAGAACTCGGTGTAGTAGCCGGCGAAGCCGGAGTCGACGAGGTCGGCCGCCGCCTCCGGGCCGATGAGCGCCGCCGCGGTCTGCGGGTTGCCGGCGACGTACCAGATGAGGAAGAAACTCAGCGCCGTGAAGCCCGTCGACACCGCGCACCACCAGGGCCAGGCCCGGTAGACCGCGCCCGGGAAACCGACGGTCAGGAACCGGCCCACCGCCGCCCACGACGCGCCGCGCCGACCGGCGATCCTGGCCCGGGCCAGCAGCACCAGCTGGGAGAGGCGATTGACCAGCACCGGGTCGGGTGCACGACTGCGCAGCACGGAGAGCTGGGTGGCGGCACGCTGGTAGAGCGCCACCAACTCGTCGACCTCGTCCGCGTCCGGGCGGCGTCGGCGGCAGAGCCGCTCCAGCCGCCGCCACTCGTGCTCGTGCTCGGCGACGTACGCGTCGAGATCCACTCGTCCTCCCCCGTCCGGCGCCCATAGTGTTCACTGTGCGGGTGACCGCGCAACCACCGGTGCCCGCTCCCACCGGCACAGCCGGCCGTGCCCCGGCCTGGGCCGACGCCGGCCTGGTCAGCGGCGAGGCCGTCGAGCTTGACGTACGCGCCGCCCGACTCGGTTCCCGGGTGCTGGCGCTGCTGCTGGACATCGTCGCCCAGGCGGTGTTGGCGGTGCTGCTGGCGATCCTGCTCAGCGCGCTGACGGTGCAACTGCTGCCCTCGGGGCTGCTCGACGGCGCCTTCTTCGAGGGCCTCGCGACGGTCTTCCTCGTGTTCACGCTGGTCGGCTATCCGGTGCTCTTCGAGCGCTTCTGCCACGGGCGTACGCCGGGCAAGATGGCGGTCGGCCTGAGGGTGGTCGCCGCCGACGGCGGGCCGGTCGGGTTGCGGCAGTCGCTGACCCGGGCGCTGGTCGGGGTGGCGGTGGAGTGGCCGGGCTTGGTGCTGCCCCTGCTGAGCTGGGCCGCCGGCGTCACGGTGATGCTGACCGACCGGCGCGGGCGGCGACTGGGCGACCTGGTGGCCGGGACGATGGTGGTGCACACCCGCTCCGCGCAGCCGTGGCTACCCGCCCCGACGATCACGCCGCCGCTCGTCGGATGGGCGGTCACGCTGGACCTGACCCGACTGGACGACGCGTTGGCGCTCGCCGTTCGGCAGTACCTGACCCGGGCGAACCGGCTCGCCGAGCCGTCCCGGACCCGGCTGGCGCAGGGACTGTGGCGCGAGGTCGCGGCGGTGACCTCGCCGCCCCCGCCGCGCGGCGTACCGGAGCCGCTGGTCCTCGCCGCGGTGCTGGCCGAACGGAACCGTCGGGGAGCACTGCGGCTGCGCCACAGCCGCGCGTTCACCGCCGCGCTCTGGCCCGAACTGGCCCCGCCGCGGTACGGGCCGACACCCCCCACGGCGGACACGCTCCGCCCGGCCGTGCCCGCTCCCCGCACCGGTCCCACCCCGGGGGTACGGGCGTGAAAGGGCTGTGGCTCTGGCTGGGCGTGCTGGCGTTGATCATCGTGCTCAACGCGTTGCGGTTGCGCCCGCTGGCGGTCGCGGTCTCGCTGGCCTGGCTCGGCTGGTGCGTCTGGACCTGGTTCCGCCCGACCCGCCGCGGCCCGCCCTGACCGAGTGCGCGCCCCGCGCTGACCCGCCGACCGGGGCGGCGGCCCGCCTCGACGGCTGGGCTGCCCGTACCGCAAAAGGCACCGGGTCGGCCGCGCGGCGGCCGACCCGGTGTGGGTGGAACTCAGTAGCGGTAGTGCTCCGGCTTGAACGGGCCTTCCACGGAGATCCCGAGGTACGCCGCCTGCTCATTGGTGAGCTGGGTCAGCTTCGCGCCGAGCGCGTCCAGGTGCAGCCGGGCGACCTTCTCGTCGAGGTGCTTCGGCAGGACGTAGACGCCGACCGGGTACTCGTCGGTCTTGGTGTACAGCTCGATCTGGGCGATCGTCTGGTTGGCGAACGAGTTCGACATCACGAAGCTCGGGTGGCCGGTGGCGTTGCCGAGGTTCAGCAGGCGACCCTCGGAGAGCACGATGATGGCGTGGCCGTCGTCGAAGCGCCACACGTCGACCTGCGGCTTGATGTTCTCGCGGGTGACGTCGGAGCGCTTCGCCAGGCCGGCCATGTCGATCTCGTTGTCGAAGTGGCCGATGTTGCCGACGATGGCCTGGTGCTTCATCCGGGCCATGTGCTCGTTGGTGATGACGTCGAAGCAGCCGGTCGCGGTGATGAAGATGTCGGCCTGCTCGACCACGTCCTCCAGGGTGGCTACCTGGTAACCGTCCATCGCCGCCTGGAGCGCGCAGATCGGGTCGACCTCGGTCACCACCACCCGGGCGCCCTGGCCACGCAGCGACTCGGCGCAGCCCTTGCCCACGTCGCCGTAACCGAGCACGACGGCCATCTTGCCGCCGATCAGCACGTCGGTGGCCCGGTTGATGCCGTCGATCAGCGAGTGGCGGCAGCCGTACTTGTTGTCGAACTTGCTCTTGGTCACCGAGTCGTTGACGTTGATGGCCGGGAAGAGCAGGGTGCCGGCGCGGTGCATCTCGTAGAGACGGTGCACGCCGGTGGTGGTCTCCTCGGTGACGCCCTTGATGGTGGAGGCGACCCGGGTCCACCGCTGAGCGTCCTCGGCGAGCGAGCGGTGCAGCAGTTCGAGGATGACCGCGTACTCCTCGGAGTCGGCGGACTCGACCGGCGGGACGACCCCGGCCTTCTCGAACTCGACGCCCTTGTGAACGAGCAGGGTGGCGTCGCCGCCGTCGTCGAGGATCATGTTCGGGCCCTGGCCGTCGGGCCAGTTGAGCACCTGCTCGGTGCACCACCAGTACTCCTGGAGGCTCTCGCCCTTCCAGGCGTACACCGGGACACCGGCGGGCGCGTCGGGGGTGCCCTCGGGACCGACCACGATCGCCGCGGCGGCGTGGTCCTGGGTGGAGAAGATGTTGCAGGACGCCCAGCGGACCTGCGCGCCGAGCGCGACCAGGGTCTCGATCAGGACGGCGGTCTGGATGGTCATGTGCAGCGAACCGGTGATGCGGGCACCGGCCAGCGGCTGGGCGTCGGCGAACTCGCGACGGATCGCCATCAGGCCGGGCATCTCGTGCTCGGCGAGTCGGATCTCCTTGCGCCCGAACTCGGCGAGCGACAGATCCGCCACCTTGTAGTCGCCCTCGGCGAGGGTGCTCGGCCGCGGGGCACTGGTGGACGCCGGGAGGGTGCTGGTCATGAAAGCTCCTGTCGAACGGTGTGCACGACCTCCCACCTTACGCGCGCGCACCGTCGCCCGGGGGAGAGCACCGCCGCCGGCACAGCGCCGTCGCCGTACCCCCGGACCCGGTCCTGAATCCAGGGTACGGCGGGGACAGCGCACGGGGCGGTCGGTGTGGACTGGTGTTCGTCCACGGCCGGCCGCCCCGTGCATCCCCCCGGTTTGGTTCCCCCGCGCGCGCTCCCGGACTGTCGTCGTGACAACGCTGCGTACTCATAGAGTCACAGTCAGACACCGCAGTGTCAAGCTATTTCGGGAAAGTCGGACTCATGCTGATCTCGTTCGGCACCCTGGACCGGTAGCCGGTCCGGCCTGCGGGCTCGCCCTTCTCCTCGGTCCCACCGCGTCCCGGTGGCACCGGGACCCCACGCCGGGACTGCGTGTGCCGACAGGTGCCCCGCCGGTCAGCCCACCAGCGGACTCAGGGTGTCGGCGAACGGCGTCACCCCGATCCGGTCCACGATGGGTGCCTGCTTCGACCGCAGTGGTACGCCGGGGAAGGTGTCGGAGGCGTACGTCGTGCCATCGAAGTTCGGCAGTTCCGCTGCGGAGAACCTGATCGCGTTCTGCCCCTGGACCAGCTGGACCGGGATGGTCAGCTCCCAGTAGTTGTTGGCGTGGAACGAGTGCGGGAACATGACCCGCCGCACCTGCCCGTTGATCGAGATGTCCGCGTGGCGGGCCAGCGGGTCCGGGTTGTAGTGCGTGGCCGGCGCCTGCTCCGGGTTGGAGTAGCGGACGGTCAGCGCGTACACGCCGGCCTTGGTGGCGTTGACGGTGAAGGTCAGCGTGTTGCCGTTGCCCGGGTCGCCGCCGACGTTCGTCACCGCCCTGCCGCCGCTGGCCAGCGAGTAGTCGGCGATCGCGGCCGTGCCGGCCCGCTGGGCGTTCTCCGCCTCGTACCAGGTGGGTACCAGGGTGCCCTGGGTGCGCTGCACCCGGAGCCGGTCGACCCGGGTGTCGGTGGTGCCCTTGCCGGTGAGCGTGATCTTGTTGATGCCGCCGGACAGGAACGCCTTGACGCGCTTGGCGGCGGTGACGTCGCCGACGTTCTGGCCGTTGACCGAGAGCCCGGCGTTGGCGCTACCCACCACGTCGACGTCGATCGCGGACTCGCCGTCGACGGGCGAGTAGACCCAGAAGTTGACCGACTGTCCCTGGCGGATCGCGGCCACGCCGGCACCGGACACGCCGGTCTGGTTGTGGAGGGTCCGGGCGCCGCCGGCGAGGGTCGCGTGCTCGGCCTCGTAGATCGCCTGGCTCGCGGCCGGGTTGGGCAGCGACAGGTCGATCTTGTCGATGATCACGTCGCCCTTGGTGGTACGTGTCCCGTTGAGGTTGCGCGCCGCGAGGGTGATCGTGTGGTTGCCCGCGGTCAGGTTGACCTTGGTGTCAGCGTGGTCCCAGACCACCCACTTGTAGCCCAGCGGCATGTGCAGTTCCTGCTCGGCGCCGCCGTCGACGCGCAGGAAGATGTTGGTCGGGCCCTGCTCGGCGATCAGGTTGTAGGTGTTGAGCGAGTTGGCGAAGACGCTCAGGTCGTACGTGCCGTTCTGCGGCACGGAGACGTTGAAGTTGAGCACCACGTCCGAGTTGGTCCGTAGCCCACCGACGTTGTACGTGCCGGAGGTGTAGAACTTCGCGACATCCGACGGGGTGCCCTCCGGTCCGTTGCGCGACCAGCCGGTGCCGGTGTGCGCGGCGTCTTCCGCCTCGTACGTCGCCTGCCACAGCTTCGGCGCGACGGCGGGGGAGGTCGCCGAGCCACCCGGGGCCAGGGTGATCTGGTACGCGGAGGACTCCTTCAACTTCGGCAGGCTGTTGCCGAAGTCGAAGCCCACCCTGCCGTTGACCACCGGAGCGACGAGTTCCGCCACGACCTCCGGCTGGCCGGAGTCACCGAGCTGGCCGGTCCACGGAATCTCCTGGACCAGCGCGTGCACCTTCTGCCCGAAGACGGCGCTGTTGACGTTGCGGAACTGGACGTACGCGTTGCCCGACGCACCACCGAAGATGGTCTTGGCCTGTGCCTTGGCGGTGTCGAGAGTGCCCACACCCTGCAGGGTGTAGCTGACGTTCGGCTGCGGCGGGGTCACCTTCACCGTCCGCCCGGTGAGCTGCCCGTACGCGTTGAGCAGCCACCACTGGCCGTTGCCGCGGTTGGCCTGCACCGCCGAGTCGCTGAGGTTGCCGTCGATGTTCCAGTACGCGATGTCCGCGTCCACCTTGGACTCCTCGATCGCCGAGATCCACTGGATCATCTGGCCCGGCACCGAGGTGTGGTAGTTGAAGGCGTACTCGTTGATGTTGATCGGCAACTGCCGGCCCGCGTACGCCGTGCCGGCGAAGACCGTGCGCTCCCAGCCGCGGTACTTCGCGACGCTGGTGCGCACCTGCGCCGGGTTGCTCAGCTCGTGCCAGGTCATCACCTCCGGCACCGTGTTCGTCGCCACCGTGTGCTGCAGGAAACCCTGCACCTGGTTGTAGAGCGTGCTGGTGTTCGGCCCGGCGATGCGCGCGTTCGGCATCTTGCCCTTGATCAGGGCGTACGCCTCGTCCCACGCGGCGAAGAAGTACTGCGGGTTGTTCAGCCAGCTGATCTTGTTGCAACTCCACGTCCCGGTGCCGAACATGTTGCCCTCGGGCTCGTTGAACGGCACGAACACGATGTTGTCCTGGTACTCCGCCGGGAGCTGGAGCACCTGGTCGACCTGCTGGGCGAGCTTCTGCTTGTAGTCGCTCATCCGCTCTTGGCAGGTGCTGCCCGGCCACTGGTACGGGAAGCCGCGGTAGATGTCCGTCATGTAGATGTAGACGTCACCGTTGGTCGCGTCGGCGAGCGGCTTGACCACCTCCAGCGCGTCCGCGCCGGGGTGCTGCGGGCCGTCCTGCGCCTTGGTCGAGACGGTACGCAGGTTGATGCCCTCGATCAGGTTGCGCGTCGGCAGTCCCTCGCCGTACAGGCCGTAGAGGACCCCGGAGGCGCCGCCGTGGAACGGACCGGTGTCGGCGCCCAGGTCGATGGCGAGGTCGGTCATCACGGTGACGTTGGCCTGGACCTGGGTGGTCGTTCCGTCGACCGTGCCGGTGACGGTGAACTGGTTACGGTCGGCGTACTGCGTCGGGCTGATCGCCGGCCAGGTGATCGCCAGCCGGCGGACGATGCCGTCGGTGTACTGGCCGTCGACGGTGGCGGGCAGGTTGGGCGCCGTGCCAGCGGGGGTGGTGATGGTGAACGACGTCTGCGCCAGGCCGGTCAGGGTGGCCAGACGGTTACCGGCGAGGTCGGCGACCTCCGCCGGGGTCAGCGCGGCGTCGTACACCCGGAAGTCGTCGAGCGCGCCGGCGAGGAACGGGTGCCCGTTCCAGAACGCCTTGCCCAGGAAGCCGGACGTGGTGTTCGTGTCGGAGTGCATGACGGTGGCGAGGTTGATGGTGGCGGTCCGGCTGCCGACCTTCGCCCCGTTGATGTAGTAGGTGATGGTCTGGCCGTTGATGGTGGTGGTCAGGTTGACCCACTGGCCGGTCGGCAGCTTCTGCGTCCCCGGCACGCCGACCTCGGCGCTGCCGTTGACCGGCTTGATCGACGACCGGGTCGTCGCCTCCCCCTGGTAGGACGGGGTCACGAAGGTGGCGGTGTTCAGGTCCTTGCCGAGGTTGTAGACCCACTGGAAGTCCGGGCCGCCCGACCACCTGAACAAGGTGGAGATGGTCACGGCCGAGCGGTTCTTAAACAGCCCGTTCGGGATGCGCACGTACGGCGCGGTGGTCGAGGTGCTTGCGCCACCCGGCAGGACCACTGCCTGGGTGCCGTCCGCGCCCGCAGCGGTGCTGGCCGAGCCGGGGTTGACCAGCGTCCCGTTGAGCCCGGACGGTGAGCGGTCGGTGACCACCCCGGTCGACAGGCTGCCTTCGAAGTCGTAGTGCAGGACGAGGTTGGCCGCCGGTTCGGCCGACAGCGCGGGAGAGGCCGGCAGGGCCAGCGCCACAGCCAGGCCCAGGAGGGTGGTTTGAGTTGTCAGCCGACGCGTACGCCGGCTTCGGTGAGCGAGCATCGAGTTCTCCCGTCCAAGTGGAGCGGATCTGCGAATCGATTCGAGTGTTGCGCCACGCTGCTGCACGATAAGCAGCGAGTCAGCAGGCAAAGTGAGGGTGCGGATCGGGATTGCCAGTCGAACCGATTCGCCTTGTCGGCGAGATTAAGTTCCGGCTACAGGCATGTCAATAGAATGCGCACCCGTGACCTCGCTCCAGCCGCCGACGCGGCGGACCGGACGGGTGTCTCGCCAGGATTTGCCCGGCTCGTAGGCGGCGGCGCGGCCATGACCGCGCCCCTCAGCTCTGGCTAGAACGCGCCGCAGGTGGCGACGAACGCCTCACCCTCACCGGTGAAGACCAGCGGCTCCGCCGCGGCCGTACCGACCGCGGCCTGCCCCGGCTCCAGGGTGACCACACCGGCGCCGTCGTCCACCGCCAGCTTGCCGGCCCGGCAGAGCACCACCCGGGGGCCCGGCAGCGGCAGCCGCACCTGCGGCGTACCCTCGTCCACTGTCACCCGGTGCAGCGCGAAGTCGTCCACCGGCACCGGCCAGCAAACCACCCCCGGCGCCACCGCCCGCGCCCGTACCACCGGATCGGTCAACACCTCGAAGCGCAGCACCCGCAGCAGCTCGTCGACGTCCACGTGCTTCGGGGTGAGCCCGCCGCGCAGCACGTTGTCGCTGGCCGCCATCACCTCCACCCCGGTGCCCCGCAGGTAGGCGTGCAGGTTGCCGGCCGGCATCCAGATCGCCTCCCCCGGTGCCAGCTTCACGTGATGCAGCAGCAGCGCCACCAGCACCCCGGGGTCGCCCGGGTACCGGGCGGCGAGAGCCCGCGCCAACTCCGCGTCCGGGCTGGTGACGTCCGCGGTCACCACCGCCCGGACCAGCCCGGCGCGCTCCGCCGCCGGCCAGGTCAACAACTGGCGTACGGCGTCGCGCAGCCCCACCGGCCCGGCACGCAGCGCCGCCACCACCGGCTCCAACGCGGGTACGCCGAACCCGGCGAGCACCTGCGCCGACTCCACCGGGTCACGGAAACCGCAGAGCGCCTCCATCGGGGACACGGCGACCAGCAGCTCCGGCTTGTGGTACGGGTCGACGTAGTTGCGGTGCCCGTCGGTGCGCGTCGCGTCCACGGCGTACCCGGCGCGGGCCTGCTCGGCGTCCGGATGCGCCTGCAGGCTCAGCGGGGCGTCCGCCGCGAGCACCTTCATCAGGAACGGCAACCGGGGGCCGAACCGGTCGATCACGTCCTCGCCGAGCCAGTGGCCCGGCTCGGCGACCAGCAGGTCGATCAGGCTCACCCGGACACCGTCCCGGTCCACCGTGGCGGGGGCGCCCGGATGAGCCCCCAACCACAGCTCCGCCTCCGGCCCGTCGCTGGGCACCGGCCGCCCCTGCAACTGCGCGATCGCCGACCGGGAACCCCAGGCGTAGTCACGGATCGGCCCGTACAGCAGTTCCACGCTCAGCTCCCGGGCCGCCCGGTCACCTCGCCCGGCTCCCCCACGGGTTGCCCGGCGACCGCCGCACCGTTGCCGGCGCGCTGCGCGGCAGCCGGATCGTAGATGTCCGGCTCCAGGTAGATGACCCGGGCGATCGGCACCACCCGCCGGATCCGGTCCTCGACGGTGTTGATGTCGCGGGCCAGTTTCTCGGTGCTGTCGCAGGGTGGGACGCCGATCTTCGCCGCGACCATCAGCTCGTCCGGTCCGAGGTAGAGCGTCTTCATATGGATGATCCGCTCAACCTCGGGGCCCTCGGTGACGGCGTTCTCGATGGCGGTGACGTCGGCGGGCTCGGCACCCTCGCCCAGCAGCAGGCTCTTCGTCTCGATGGCCAGGATGACCGCGATGGCCACCAGCAGCACACCGATCATCGCGGTGCCGATCGCGTCCCACTCACCATTGCCGGTGATCAGGGTCATGGTGACACCGAAGAGCGCGAAGACCAGGCCGACCAGCGCGCCCAGGTCCTCCAGCAGCACCACCGGCAACTCGGGTGCCTTGGCCCGCCGTACGAAGCGCACCCAGGACTGGTTGCCCCGGACGCGGTTGGACTCCACGATCGCGGTACGGAAGGAGAACGTCTCCATGACGATCGCCGCGACCAGCACGGTGACGGGCACCCAGTGCCACTCGGTGATGCCCTCCTTGTGCGACCACTTGTGGTACGCCTCGTAGAGCGCGAACAGACCACCGACACTGAACAGCACGATCGAGACGATGAACGCGTAGACGTAGCGCTCCCGCCCGTAGCCGAACGGGTGCTGGGGGGTGGCCGCCCGCCGGGCCCGCTTGCCGCCGAGCAGCAGCAGCCCCTGGTTGCCGGAGTCGGCCACCGAGTGGATCGACTCCGCCAGCATCGACGACGAGCCCGTCAGCAGGAAGGCGATGAACTTCGTGACGGCGATGCCGACGTTGGCCAGCAGGGCGGCGACGATCGCCTTGGTCCCACCGTTCGCGCTCACGCCGCCGCTCCCCGGCTTCGCGCGATGGCGCGCGGCGCCCCGCCCCCGGACCGAACGGTGCGCTTCCTGCGGTCGCTCACTGGTTCGCCAGCTCCTTCATTTCGGTGATCGCCGGGACCGCCATCGGGTCCAGGCCGTGGGCCAGAGCGAGGTAGATCGAGGCGAAGTCGGGCACCGCGACGAGCGAGGCCAGCCGTTCCAGGGCGGACCCGCCCTCGGCGGTCACCACGTCGCAGCGCACCCCGCGCCGCTCGGCGAGGGTCTGCACCGCCTCGGCCCGGCGCTCCTCGACCGCGAGGGGCTCGTCGGTGTCGTCCTCGGCGTTCAGGCCGCCGTCGCGCAGCAGCACCAACCGCAGCCGGGTCGGGTCGCCCTCCACCTCACCCGGGTCGGCGAAGATGTCCCGCTCCGACTCGACCAGCCCGCCGAAGACACCGTCGAGCAGACCGACCCGGCCCCGGCCGGCCTCGCCGAGCGCCCCGGTCACCACCGGGTAGCGGGCGTTGGCCGACAGCGTGTCGCCGAAGCGTCGCGCCGCGACCGTGGCCAGCGGGGACGACCCCCACACGATCGGGATCGACCCGGACAGCCCCAACGCCAGGGACTTCGCCGGGTTCACGAAGGACTCGGCGGTGGGCCGGCACCGATCGGCGTCGGCGTCCAGCCGGGCCGCGGTCTCGGCCAGATCCGCCTCGTTGACCTTCACCAGACCGAGCGTACGGGCGGCGAGCAGCACCGGCACGGTGAGCGCCCAGAGGCTGGCCCGGGCCGGGGCGCGTCGGGGCACCGGGATGAACGGCGCGCGGGCCCGCTCCGCGACGGACTGCAGCTGCGAGTCCGGTGCGCCGACGGCGACCAGCCGGGCGCCCCGGCGGTGCGCGGCCTCGGCGGCGCCCAGCGCCTCGGGGCTGCGGCCAGAGGCGCTCACCGCGATCACCACGTCGGCCGCACCCACCCAACCGGGCACGCCGGCGCTGCGGTGCGGGATCACCGGCACCGGGCAGCGCGGCCCGGCGACCGTGGCGAGCACGTCACCGGTCCGTCCCGCGGTGCCGATGCCGGCGATGACGACCGCACGGGGGCGGCCCTCGTCCTCCAGTGACTGGAGGTTCGCCTCGGCGGCCAGCGCCGCCGACTCGCGCACCTGCGCGCCGGCCGAGGCGGTGAACCGCAGCATGCCGCCCGGGTCCTGCTCGGCGAAGGTGTCCGGATCGTCCAGGACCGACTCGTCGGCCACCCGCCGGCCGCTGACCCCGGCCGTCCCGTCCATCACGGCTGCGCCTCCGGCCCGCCGCGCGCCTCGTCCAGCAGCAGCACCGGCACGTCGTCGCGAACCTCGAAGACGCGGCCGCACTCGGTACAGGTCAGGGTCTGCGCCTGCGGGTCGTAGTCCAACGGGGCGTGATGTGTGTCCGGACAGGCGAGGATTTCGAGCAACTGCGGGTCCAGGGCCACGGCGCGGCTCCTTCCACGTGTGCGGTGTCGTCGGCCGGCGGTGCCGACCGGCGGTGGGGATCCTATCGGCGAACCCGCTCCAGCACCTCGTCGCGCAGCGAGATCATCCGCTCCTCGGTCGGCCCCTCCACGTTGAGCCGCAGCAACGGCTCCGTGTTGGAGGCGCGCAGGTTGAACCAGGCGCCGTCGGGGAACCGCAGGGTGAGACCGTCCAACTCGTCGGCCTCCGCCTCCGGGTACGCGGTACGCACCTCGGCGATCTTCGCCGCCTGGTCGGCGACCGTCGAGTTGATCTCGCCGGAGGCGGCGTACCGCTCGTAGACGCTGGCCAGTACGGACAGCGGCTGGGACTGCTCGCCCAGCGCGGCGAGGGTGTGCATGGCGGCGAGCATGCCGGTGTCGGCGAACCAGAAGTCCCGGAAGTAGTAGTGCGCCGAGTGCTCGCCGCCGAAGATCGCGTTGGTCCGGGCCATCTCCGCCTTGATGAAGGAGTGACCCACCCGCGCCACCACCGGCTTGCCGCCGTGCTCTCGGATGATCTCCGGCACCGCGCGGGAGGTGATCAGGTTGTGGATCACCGTGGAGCCGGGATGCTTGGCCAGCTCACGGGACGCGACCAGGGCGGTGATCGCCGACGGGGAGACCGGCTCGCCCCGCTCGTCGACCACGAAGCACCGGTCGGCGTCGCCGTCGAAGGCGAGGCCGATGTCGGCGCCGTGCGCCACCACGGCCCGTTGCAGGTCGACCAGGTTCTTCGGGTCCAGCGGATTCGCCTCGTGGTTGGGGAAGGTGCCGTCCAACTCGAAGTAGAGCGGCACGATCTCCAGCGGCAGGGCCGACAACGCGGCGTCCCCCAGCACGGTGGGCACCGTGTGGCCGCCCATGCCGTTGCCGGCGTCCACCACCACCTTGAGCGGTCGGATGGTCGACAGGTCAACCAGCTTGCGCAGGTGGGCGGCATAGTCGGCGAGCAGGTCCCGTCGCTCGGCCGGGGCCTGCGGCTCGCCGGCCGGGCGGCCACCGGCGTCCAGCAGCGCCTGCGCGCGGTCCCGGATGTCGGTCAGGCCGCTGTCCTGCCCGATCGGCCGGGCGCCGGAGCGGCACATCTTGATGCCGTTGTACTGCGCCGGGTTGTGGCTGGCGGTGAACATCGCGCCGGGCAGGCCCAGTGCGCCCGAGGCGTAGTAGAGCATGTCGGTGGAGCCCAGCCCCAACTCGATCACCGGCCGCCCCTCGGCGCGTACGCCGGCGGCGAAGGCGGCGGCCAGGCCGGGGCCGGTCGCGCGCATGTCGTGCGCGATCAGGACCGCCTCGCCTGGCTCACCAGCGGCGTCGAGAATCTGCGCGAAGGCGACACCGAGGGCCTCCGCCACGCGCTCGTCCCACTGGTCGGGCACCGTCCCGCGGACGTCGTACGCCTTCACGATCTGGGACAGATCAGACACCGGTTTCGCTCCTCGACAGCAGGTCGTCAACGAACCTGAGCGTATCGGAGCGGACCGGTCCGTCCCGTCCTAGCCGGGCAGCCCGGGCAGCAACGAGGTGGAGTCACCCTCGGCGGTCGGCGTCGGTGCCATCGCCTGTGGGTGGCGCTGCCTGCGATGGCGGGGCCTGCGTCGGGTGCGGCGGCGTCGGCGCAGCCGGCGGCGTCGATCCGGCCGACCCCCCGGCCGGGGCTGACGTGGTCGACGCGGTGGACCCCGACGGTACCGGCCGGGACCGGTCCGGGGTGGCCGGTGCGCCGTACACGCCTCCGGTGGGGCGAGACGTCGGGTCGACCCTTGGGTACGCGCCGACGCTGCCGTAGAGGCTGCCGGCACGTGGGGTGGGGGCGGAGGGCTGTTGGCCGTAC
>NZ_SMJY01000147.1:0-15901 GCF_004348355.1 Micromonospora sp. KC721
GGGTCGGTGTGTACCTGCCGGACGTAGGTGCCCGATCCGGGTCTGCTCTCTACCAGGCCCTTGGCCAGTAGTAGCTCGTAGGCGGAGATCACCACGCCGCGGGAGACGCCCAGCAGCCGGGCCAGGTCCCTGGTCGACGGCAGCCGCGTCGCGTGAGCGAGCTGGCCTGCGTGGATGGCACGGGCCAGTTGGGTCACCAGTTGTTGCGGTAGGTGCTCCGCGTGTTCGCGGCGCAGGTTGATGTGGACGGTGAGTTGATCGACCACGCGCATGTTTCCCCCCATAGTCTCGGCGGCTGCCCCGACCCGCCACGGTCGACCAGCCCGCCACCCCAAGGCTCGGTCGAGGCCCCGCTGCCGGCCTCGGGGTATGACCCCAAAGTGCTTGTGACCCGGGTAACTCACCCGTCGACGCAGGTCAGCGGCGCGACCGCGGCTGCCGGGGCGGTGCCGCCCGGGCGTCATCGCCAGGCGGTGTCACCAAGCCGACAACCACTCCTGGGGTTTTCCCTGAGGCCGGCGCGTCATCGGGGCCTCCCGGAGCGGCCGTCGACTGGCAGACTCCGGGGGTGGCCGCCGACGCATCCCTGTTGGAGCGAGAAGCCGAACTGGCGCTCCTGGGCCAGGCGTTCACGACCGCAGCCGCCGGCCGCGGAGCGGCGGTCCTGGTCGAGGGCCCGGCCGGTATCGGAAAGAGCACCCTCATGGAGGCCGCCCGCCGGGTCGCCGCCGCGACGGGCCTGCGGGTGCTCAGTGCCCGCGGCAGCCAACTGGAGCAGGAGTTCGGCTACGGGGTGGTCCGTCAGCTGGTGGAGCCGGTCCTGTTCACCGCGCCGACAGCGGACCGGGTCCGTCTCCTGCGGGGGCCGGCCCACCGGGTGCCCGCGCTGCTGGACGTGGATCCCACCGGGCCGGCACCTGGTGACCTCGCTGTGTCGTACGCGCTCTATTGGCTGCTGGTGAACCTGACCGGTCGCGGACCGGTGGCTCTCGTCGTCGACGACGCGCACTGGGTGGACGACGCATCGCTGCGGTTCCTTCGCTACCTGATGCCGCGGGCCGCCGAGCTGCCGCTGGCGATCGTCGTCGCCGGACGGCCCAGCGCCGACGCGGGCCAGTGGGACGAGCTGGCCGCGGAGCCGGCGGCGGCCCTGATGCGCCTGGCGCCGCTGAGTCCGGCCGGCACGGCGCGGCTGGTCGAGTCTGTCACCGCGGCGGCCAGCGCCGAGCTGGTCTCCGCCTGCCACCGCCTCACCGGCGGCAACCCCCTGCTGGTACGGGAACTGGCCACCGCCGCGCGCGCGGCGGGGGGTGCCGCGGCCGACGGGGACGAGCCGGCGCTGCGTGCCCTGGGCGGGGCGGCGCTCGCCCAACGGATGCCCGCCGTGCTGGCGAACCTGACCCCGGCCGCTGTCCGGTTCGCCGAGGCCTGCGCGGTGCTGGGCGAGGAGGCCGCCCCGCACATCGTCAGCGGTCTGACCGAGGCGGGTGGGCGGTTGGACGAGCTACGCGGGGAACTGGTCGCCGCGGGCATCCTGCGCACCGGCACCCGGGTCGCGTTCCGGCACGTGTTGATCCGTGACGCGGTCTATGCCGGCATCGGCCCCGTGACCCGCAGTCGGCTGCACCGGCGCGCGGCGGATCTGCTGGTCGCTGACGGGCAGCCGGTCGCCCTGGCGGCCACTCATCTGCTGGCGACCCTGCCCGCCGCCGACAGTTGGGTGGTCAGGACACTGCTCGACGCCGCCGGCGATGCGGCCAACCGGGCGTCTCCCCGCTCCGCCCTGGCGTTCCTGGAGCGGGCCATCCAGGAGCCTCCGCCGGACCAGCGGACCACCACGAACCTCATCCGGCTCGCCGGCACGGTGGCACAGGGGGTGAACTGGCAGACGTCGATCAGTTACCTGCGGCGGGCCGCCGCCCTCGCCGAGGACATCGTCGAACGTGCCCAGGTCACCGAACTGCTCGGCCGGGCGACGTTCCTGGCGTGCCGCAACGCCGAAGCGATCGCGCTGCTGGAGCGCATGCTGTCGGACCTGAACGGCGAGCACACAGATCTGGACCACCGGCTGCGTACGGTGATCCTGGCGGCCGCGGCCGCCGACCTGGACCTACGGCACACCGGTTCGCCCCATCTGGCCGTGCTGCGGGCGGCACCCCGGCTGAGCGCCGATGTCCGATACCGCCTGGACGCCCTGACCGCTTTCTGGGCCGCCGCCATCGACGTGGACCGGGCCACGGCGGTCGCCGCCGCGCTGCGGGCCTTGCGTCCCCGAGCCGGCGGTGCCCCCGACCCGGGCGCCGCTTCGCCGGTGCTGGCCTACGGGACGTTGGTCGACGCCGATCACGACGACGTGCTGTCCGAACTGGACCGGGCGTGGTTCGCGGCCCACGAGGAGGGCTCGACGCACGCGGCCGGGCTGGCCGCCGCGTTCCGCGCCTACGCCCTGCTGAGCCACGGGCACCTGGCCGATGCGGACGAGGACACGCGGACCGCGATGGCGTTCACCTCGACCCCACTGGCCACACTGAGCCGGGCCTACGCCGGGGTCATCCGGGCGGAGGTGCAGCTTGCCCGGGGCCAGCGCGACGCCGCGGCACGGGCGATACGGTGGGCGATCGCCCAGGGCCAGCCGGTGCCCGCGCAACAGCTCAAGATGGCACTGGTCCAAGCCCGCCTCGACCTGGCCGAGGGGCGACCGGAGGCGGCCGCGCGGCGCGCCGAGGAGGCTGGTCGGCGGCTGACCGGCGACGGTTGGTTGAACCCCGCGATCTGGCCCTGGCGGTCGGTGGCGGCACTGGGGCGGCACGCGTTGGACCAGCGGGACGCGGCCCGGGCGCTCGCTGTCGAGGAACTCGACCTGGCACGTCGCTGGGGAGCACCGCGGGCGCTGAGCCGGGCACTGCGGGCCGTGGCCACGGTGACCGGTGACCGGTCCACGGCGGACCTGCTGGAGGAGGCGGTACGGGTGGTGCGGGGCACCCCTGCCCGGCTGGAACTGGCCACCGCGCTGCACGCGTTCGGCGCGGCGATCCGCCTGCGGCACCCGAAAGCCGCGCGAACCGCGCTCGGCGAGGCCCTGCAGTTGGCGCGGGAGTGTGGCGCCGACGAGTTGGCGCGGCAGGCTCGGGAGGCGCTCACCGACATCGGTGAGCAGGTGCTCGCCCCGGCGCACGCGCGGCTGACGCCCGGAGAGTGGCGGGTGGCGCGACTGGCCGCCGCGGGCCGTGCCAATCACGAGATCGCCCAGGATCTGCACGTCACGCCGAAGACGGTCGAGACCCATCTGAGCAGCGTCTATCGCAAGCTCGGTGTGCGTAACCGCACCGCCATGGCGCGGGTGCTCGCCGAGACGAGCGTCGGTCAGGCGGGATAGCGGCCGTCCAACTGGTACCCCGGTTCTGCCCGGTGAGTGGTCCGCTGGGGCACGGCACGCGGTCGTACGGTCGTCTCACGCTCTGGGGCACACCCAGAGCCGCAACAGGTCAGGAACCGATGTGTCCGACGGCTGGGCGTCCGCTCGCCGCGACATCGACGATCGAAGGGAAAGACATGCAGACGAGCTACCCCGCCGGCCCGCGCGCCGACCGTACCGACACGCGGGCTGGCGGCCAGTCGGAGAACCACAGCGCGGCGTTGGTGGTGCGTACCCAGGTGACCGCCGGCGGCGTGCGCTTCAACCACAGCGAGGCGGTGACCGTGCGTACCCCGGCGACCGGCGAGGCTCCTGCGGGCGACCGCAAGGAGACGTTGGCGGTGCGCAGCCAGGTGCGGGCGGGTCGACTGTCGATGAACCACAGTGAGGCGCTCGTGGTGCGTAGTGAGGTGCGGGCCGGTGTGGCGCCCATCGGGGTGAACCACAGTGAGGCGCTCGTGGTGCGTAGTGAGGTGCGGGCCGGTGTGGTGCCCATCGGGGCGAACCACAGCCAGGCCCTGGCAGAGGCCGGCGGGTCGCGCGCCTGAGCCAGCCGCACCGGCTGGCGCGGCTGGGTGACCTGACGACGGGCGACGAGAGGGATCCGACGGTGACCACGACGTACGACCCGGTGGAGCTGGCCGTCGCACTCCATCGGGAGGCGCTGTCGGCCCGGGACGCTCACCGCTATCCGCAAGCCGTGGCGCTGTGCCGGCGTGCCCTCGACCTGTTCGAGACGCACGCCGGCTCGGCCCATCCCGACGTGGCCAACGTGCTGAGCCTGCTCGGTGGCGCCAAGGACGAACTCGGTGCACATGCCGCCGCCGAGGCGGACCACCGCCGCGCCGTCGCCATCATGGCGGCGTTGCCCTGCGGGCACGGCGTCCTGCTGTGGCTGGCGGTCCAGGCCCGGCTCGGGTTGGGTGCCAACCTGCGCTGGCAGGGTCGCTACCCGGAGGCGAGAGACGAACTGCGGGTAGCCCTGGACCTGGCCGAGGCGGCACCCGGTCGCGCCGAAGTCGATCTTGTTCCGATCTGGAACGAGCTCGGCGTCCTGGGCAAGTTCGCGGGCCACTTCGACGAGGCCGAGTCCTTCTACCTGCGGGCTCAGGCCGCGTTGGTCGCCGCGTTCGGCCCGGACGCGCCGCAGTTGGCCGGCGTGTGCCACAACTTGGCCGGGCTGGCACACAGCCGGGGCCGGTTCGTCGAGGGCGAAACGCACGCGCGCCGGTCGTTGACGCTGCACCGGCGGGCCTTTCCCGACGACCACCCCGCAGTGGTGGCCGACGAGGCGCATCTCGCCGTGTTACTGCAGGCTCAGGGCAAGCTGGCCGAGGCCGAACCACTGCTGCGCCGGGCGGTGTCCTACTTCACCGACCGCCGCGGCCCCGAAAACTATGACGTGGTCGTCAACCTGCACAACCTGGCCGCGGTGCGGGCGGGGCTCGGCTATCCCGACGAGGCGGAAGCGCTCTATGAGCGGGCACTGACCGGCAAGCTGCGGGTGCTGGGTCCACGCCATCCGGAGGTCGGCCTCACCCTGAACAACCTGGCGGTGCTCGTGGCCGATCGGGGCGACCTGGCCCGCGCCGCGGAACTCGCCGGCCGGGCGCGCGCGGTGCTGGCCGCGACCGTCGCGCCCGACCATCCGGCGTTGGTAACCGCCACGACGAATCTCGCCACCTTCGCCGCGGCCGCCCGGGAAGGGTGATGGAGATGAGGCGTCGCCTGTTCGCGCCGGAAGTGGTGCAGACCTCGGCGATGGACTGCGGTCCGGCGACGTTGACCGGCCTGCTGCGTGGCTTCGGCATCCGGGCCAGCTATGCCCGGCTGCGCGACGCCTGCGCCACCGATGTGGACGGCACATCCATCGACGCCATGCAGGACGCCGCGCAGCTGTTGGGCCTGGACGTACAGCAGGTGATGATGCCGGTGGAGCATCTGCTGTCGGAGCAGGCGGAGGCGCTGCCGGCGATCGTCGTCACCCGGCAACCGGGCGGCTCGACCCACTTCGTGGTGGTGTGGCGGCGGCACGGTCGGTTGCTGCAGGTGATGGACCCGGCTGTCGGACGACGGTGGGTGCACGCCGAGCGTTTCCTCGCCGACGTGTACGTCCACGAGATGACGATTCCGGCCGCCGCCTTCAATCGGTGGGCACGCTCCGACGCGATGTCCGGCCCGCTGCGCTGCGCACTGGCCTGGCTGGGCATCGCGCCGGCCGACGCGGACGCGATGATCTCGGCCGCCAAGGCCGTGGACGGATGGCTGGGGTTCGCCGCGCTCGACGCCGCTGTCCGGCAGGTGACCGTGGAGGTACGCGGCGCCGCGCTGCCCCGCCGAGCCGCCGCGGCGAAGGTGCGCCGGCTCGTCGCATCGCCCAGGTCCATCGCCGATGAGCACTGGTTCGCGCGGGCCGCCGAGGACGATCACGTCACGATCCGCGGTGCGGTGCTGGTGCGGGCTCTTGGCGTCGCTGCCGACCAGCCTTCCGCCGACTCGCTGCCACCCGATCTGGCGGCCGCGCTGAGCCACACCGACCCGGCGCCGGTCCGATTTCTGCGCCAGCGGCTGCGCGAGATCGGCCGATGGCGTCTCGCCGGGCTGTCGACCGGCGCGGCGCTCGCCGCCGTCGCAGTGCTGACCGAGGCCGTCGCGTTCCGGGCGCTGCTCGGCGACGACGCCGACCCGGCCGGGCTGATCCCGCTGCTGGTCGGCCTGGGTGCTGTCCTGCTGGCTCTCGACGGGTTTCTGGTGACCCAGGCCATGGCCGTCGGTCGGCGATTGGAGCGCAACCTGCGGGCCGGGCTGATGCGTCTGCTGCCCACCCTGCCCGACCGCTATCTGCGCAGCCGTCCGCTGTCGGATCTCGCCGAGCGCGCTCACCGAATGCACCGCCTGCGGGAGCTGCCCAACCAGACGGTGGAGGCCGTTCGGCTGGGCGTCTATCTGGCGCTGCTTCCGGTGGTTATCGGGCTGATCGACGCCCGCAGCGCGGTGCCCGCCGCGTTGGCCGCGACGGTGGCCACCGGCGTCGGTCTCCTGCTGCTGCCGGCACAGGCCGAGCGGGAGTTGCGGCTGCGCAGCCACGTCGGCGTGGTCGCCCGGTTCTACCTCGATGCTCTCGTGGGCCTGGTGGCCATCCGGTCGCACCGCGCCGAGTCCGTGGTGGAGCGGGAACACGACCGGCTGCTCGGGCCGTGGGCGGCCGCGGTACGAGCAGTCCACCGTACGGCGGTCACCGCGGAGCTTGCCCAGGCCGGTATCGGCATCGCGTTCGTGGCGTGGCTGCTCGCCGGCGCGGCGGGGCGGGTCAGCGACCCCGCCGACTATCTGCTGCTGGCGTACTGGGCCGTGGCGTTGCCCGCTGTCGGGCAGCAGTTGGGCGTGCTCGCCCGTCGCTATCCGGCTTACCGCAGCGTGACTCTGCGGCTCATCGAACCCTTCGCGACCACGGTGGAATCCACGACCGGTCCCCTCCGCGCTCCGGTGACCAGGCCGGCGGACGGTTCGGGGGTCGAGGTGCGGCTGACGGGGGTACGCGTGGTGGCGGGTGGCCAACCCGTTCTCGCCGTGGACGAGCTGACCGTGCCGGCGGGCAGTCAGGTAGCCGTGGTCGGCCGCTCGGGCTCAGGCAAGTCGACACTGGTCGGCCTGCTCCTTGGTTGGCACACCCCCGCACAGGGCGAGGTACGCGTCGACGGCGCGCCGCTGGACGCCTCCGCGATGGCCCGGCTGCGGGCGGCAACCGCCTGGGTGGATCCCGAGGTGACCGTCTGGAACACCTCGCTGGCGGCGAACCTCACCTACGGCTCGGCCTGCCCGGACACGCCACCCGGGGCGCTGCTGTCGGACGACGTGCTGGCCGACGTCGAACTTGGGCCGGTCGTCGAGACGCTCGGCGCTGGTCTGGCCGAACCGCTGGGCGAAGGCGGCGGCCTGCTCTCCGGCGGCGAAGCGCAGCGTGTCCGGCTCGGTCGGGCCCGCTTGCGGCGGGGAGTCCGGTTGGCCATCCTGGACGAGCCGTTCCGAGGGCTCGACCGCGGCCAACGCGGCCGACTGCTGCCGCGGGCGCGTACCTGGTGGCCGGGCGCGACCATGATCTTCATCACCCACGACGTGACCGACACGCTCGATTTTCCCCGCGTGCTCGTGGTCGACGACGGACAGATCGTCGAGGACGGTGACCCGGCCGTGCTGGCGCAGAAGCCGGAATCGACCTATCGGGGACTGCTCGACGCGGCGGAGGGAGCCGAAGCCCAACTCACCGGTCCCGCGTGGACGCACGTACGGGTGTCTCGGGGCACCGTGACGATCATGGACCGGTCGGGATCGCCCCGATGAAGCGCGTCTGCGCCCTGCTCGCCGCGTTCCTGGCCGCGCACCTGGCACAGTACTCGCTGTTCCTCGGGTCCTGGCTCGTGCTCGGGCACGCCGCATTCGCCGGGACGGTCACGGGTGGGACACTCGCCAACTGGGCCGCGCTCATGGCGGGCAGCGCATTGGCCAGAGCCGTCGGCATCCGGTTGCAGGCCGGTCTGGTGGTGGAGGCCGGTGGCCGACTGCGCCGCCGGTTGCTGCACGGGGCGCTGGAGCTCGACCTCGCCGGAGTGCGCCGCGAGGGCACCGGCCACCTGCTCGGGCGGGCCCTGGAGGCAGAAGGTATCGAGGACCTGGCCGTGGGCGGCGCACTCGGCGGCGTTGCCGCCAGCCTGGAACTCGGGCTGGCCATGCTCCTGCTGGCGGAGGCTCTCGGCCCGGTAGCCCCGGGCGCGCTGGCGGCATGGCTGGCCGTCGCCGCCTTCGCCACCCACCGCTATGTCCGTCACCGTGGTCGCTGGGCCGCAGCTCGGATGCGGCTCGGCAACGATCTCGCGGAGAAGATGGCCGGGCACCGCACCCGGGCGGTGCAGCAGCGACCCGAGTCGCGCCATGACGGTGAGGAAGCCGCGCTGACGGCCTACGACGAACTGGGCCGTCGCAGTGACCGCTGGCTCGCCGCGCTGACCGTGGTGGTCCCGCGCGGTTGGGCGTTGGCGGGTGTGGTGCTGCTCGCGGGCGTCGCGAACGCGCAGGCATCCCCGGCCTCGGTGGCGGCCGGTGCGGTCGGGGTGCTCGTCGGGTTCGGCGCGTTGACGCGACTGGAGGTGGGGTTGGCCGGCATGGTGGACGCGTGGTGCGCCTGGGCGCAGCTGCGCCCGCTGCTTCCCGACCGTGGCGTTCGCCGCGCGGGGAACACTCCGGCGGACCACCCGACGCCGGCCGTGGCGACCGACAGCGCGGTGATCGAGGCGCGGGCGATCGGCTACCGCTACCCGGGCCGCGACCGGGTTGCGTTGCGCGATGTGTATCTGCGTGTCGGCACCGGCGAACGGGTGCTCATCCAGGGCCCGTCGGGCAGCGGCAAATCCACGCTGGCGGCCGTTCTGTCGGGCCGGTACGTGCCGACCGGAGGCGAGTTGCGCCTGCACGGCGTCGAGCGTGAGGTTGTTGGCGCGGCCACGTGGCAACGTCGGGTGCTCGCGGTGCCGCAGGCCGAGCAGAACCATCTCCTGCTGGGCACATTGGCGATGAACCTCCTGCTCGGTCGGCGTTGGCCGCCCGAGCAGGACGACCTGCGCCACGCCGACGAGGTGTGCCGGGCGCTGGGCCTTGGCGAGCTTCTCGACCGGATGCCCGCCGGTTTGGCGCAGATCGTCGGGGAGACCGGCTGGCGGCTGTCGCACGGGGAACGCAGCCTGGTTTTCCTCGGCAGGGCGCTGTTGCAGGGGGCTGACGTGCTGATTCTGGACGAGACGTTCGGCGCGGTGGATCCACACAGATTGGCCCGCGCCGCGAAGGTGGTCGCCGAGCGGGCGCCGACGCTCGTGGTGATCCGGCACTGACCTGTGCTCGGTCTGTGCGGTAGCCGCGACACCGATGCCCGGCCGGCGGCTGCGTGGCAGACGGTCCGAACCTTCACGCGCCTTGTTCAGCGGTCTGCCAGCTAGCCCTCGCAGACGTAGTCGAGCACGAACAACGGCACGTGGCCGGCGTGCGCGGCCGCCGCCGGCTTCGCGGGGAAGTCGAAGACGCCGATCATCATCTGCATGGGGTAGTCCGGCGCCTGCTCCACGGTGCGCACGTGGTGGCCGTCAACGAAGAAGTCCACTCGGCCCGGGCGCCAGTCGGCGGCGTAGACGTGGAAATCGGTCACGTCGATCGGTAGTCGCGGTGTGCTGAAGTCGTCGCGCAGGGCGGGGTCACGGAACGGGTGGATGCCCATGCCCACCGTTGGTCCGGTCCGGTCGATCGCGTCGCCGAACACCTCGAAGAGGCAGATCTCGCCCGAGCGTTGGGGCTCGTCCTCAATGCCGACCAGCCAGACCGACGCCATGGAGCGCGCGGTCAGCTCCATGCGCGCGCGGACCTCCAGGACGCCGTGGTGGGGCGTCCAGCCCCACTGCGTCGGCTGCGCCTCACGCACCCGGAGCCCGTCGCGGAACGGCTGCTGGCCCACTGTGCTGCCGACCTCACCGGAGAACACGCCGGACTGGATGGCCGAGACGCGCAGTGGCTCCTCATGCTCGACGGGGCACAACAGGTCCTGCTCCGGCGGGATCGACAACTGCAAGTGGGAACTGCCGACCGCGTACGTCGCCGCGCTTTCGGCACGAGAGCTCCACTGCGGCAGGTAGTGCGGAATCCACACCGAGCGGTCGAGGTCGTGGTCCTCGAAGTCATCGCGGAAGCTCACGCCGTGAGCATACGAGTGCCGCCGAGGACGGGGTGAGCCGCGAACGCAGCCGGCCGGTCGACATCGACCCGACCTCGGCGCGGGCGCTGGTCGTGTCCGCCCTCGTACCGGCGACGCCTGCGGCACCGCTACCCGCCCGTTCGGCGCTCGGGCGGGCCTGTGCGTGCTGAGCCCACCGGCACCGATGCTTGTCGACCATGTCCGCCGGGTGACGTGTGGGGACGAACCACCCACCCGTCGGGTTACCGGACGTGACCCGGGGCAAGTGCCGCAAGCGCCCGCTGCGGCCGGTTCGGCCGTGCGACGCTGGGCCGAGTCGGGGCCGGCGCGGTACGCACGCCGGCAGCGCGGGAGGGAACGCCATGACAGACAGGCCGCAGCTGGACTTCGCGCTGGACACGTACGAGTGCATCGTGCTCTATCCGGGGCCGGCCGGGCCGGTGCTGCCCCAGGAGACCGTGCAGCGGCTCCAGGCCGAGCACCTGGCGCACATGCAGGCGTTGCAGCGTCAGGGGTTGGTGCTGGTCGCCGGTTCGATCGACGGGCCGGCCCGGGAGCCGGCGCCGCCCATCGGCATCGGCCTGGCCCGCACCGGTTCGGTGGACGACGTCCGCACCGTCATGGAGGCCGACCCGGCCGTGCAGGCCGGGCTCTACCAGGTGGACGTGCTGACCTTCCTCTGCCCGGCCGGCGCGTTGGAGTTTCCGCTGGCCAGGACGGAGAGCTGAGCCTACGGGTCGGCGCCGGCGGGGCGTCCGCGGGTCCGCCTCGGGCCTTCGGTGCCGGCGAGCGGTACGATTCCCGGCGCGCGGTCGCCGATGCCCGCCGCTCACGACGTCCTCCGGCACGGCCCGCGTCCCGCCGGCCCACCCGCCCGGTCGCGCGTCGTTGGACAACCGTTCCACAGTCCGCAAGGGGTCGGCTCCCAGGTCGATCCGGAGGAGAGACTAGCCTGATGGGCGTGACACGCCGCGCGAAGATCGTCTGCACCCTTGGCCCCGCCACCTCGTCTCCGGAGCGGATCCGGGGGCTCGTCGAGGCGGGCATGAACGTGGCCCGGCTCAACTTCAGCCATGGCAGCCACGAAGATCACGAGGCGGTGTACCGCCTGGTGCGCGAGGCGGCCGACGCGGCCGGTCGTCCCGTCGCCGTCCTGGCCGACCTGCAGGGCCCGAAGATCCGCCTCGGCCGGTTCGCCGACGGCCCGCACGAGTGGCGCACCGGCGACTCGGTGGTGATCACCGGCGACGACATCCTCGGCACCCGGGACCGGGTCTCCTGCACCTACCGCAAGCTGCCGCAGGAGGTCAAGCCGGGCGACCGACTGCTGATCGACGACGGGCGGGTCGCCGTCGAGGTCAGCGACGTCACCGGCAACGACATTCGTTGCCTGGTGACCGAGGGCGGGCCGGTCTCGAACAACAAGGGTGTCTCGCTGCCGAACGTCGCGGTCAGCGTGCCCGCCATGTCCGAGAAGGACGCCGAAGACCTGCGTTTCGCCCTCGGTCTCGGGGTCGACATGATCGCGCTTTCCTTCGTCCGCTCGGCCGAGGACATCAAGCTCGTCCACGCGATCATGGCGGAGGAGGGTGTCTACCGCCCGGTGCTGGCCAAGGTGGAGAAGCCCGAGGCGGTGGACCACCTGGAGGCGATCGTGCTCGCCTTCGACGGCATCATGGTGGCCCGCGGCGACCTGGGCGTGGAGCTTCCGCTGGACCAGGTGCCGCTGGTGCAGAAGCGTGCCGTGCAGCTGTGCCGGGAGAACGCCAAGCCGGTCATCGTGGCCACCCAGATGCTCGACTCCATGATCGAGAACTCTCGCCCGACCCGGGCGGAGGCCTCGGACGTGGCCAACGCCGTGCTCGACGGCGCGGACGCGGTGATGCTCTCCGGCGAGACCAGCGTCGGCAAGTACCCGGTGCTCACCGTCAGCACCATGGCGAAGATCGTCACCACCACCGAGGCCGGCTCGATCGGGGTGCCCCGGCTCCAGCACGACCCGCGTACGCACGGCGGCGCGCTCACCGTCGCCGCCTCCTCGATCGCCCGGGCCATCGGCGCCAAGGCGCTGGTCGCGTTCTCGCAGACCGGCGACACCGTCAAGCGGCTCTCCCGGCTGCACTGCGACCTGCCGCTGCTGGCCTTCACCCCGGTTCCCGAGGTGCGTAACCAGCTCGCCCTCTGCTGGGGCGTGGAGACGTTCCTGATGCCGTTCGTCGAGCACACCGACGACATGTTCCGCCAGGTCGACCAGGCCCTGCTCGGCCTCAACCGGGCCAACCCGGGCGAGTACGTGGTGATCGTGGCCGGCAGCCCGCCCGGCACCCCGGGCTCCACCAACACCCTGCGGGTGCACCAACTCGGCTCGTTGGTCGACGCCGCCTCCGCCCGGGCCCTGCAGTGAGCGTACGGTGACCGACGGTTCGGCGCTGACCGGACAGGCCGCGGTCGACCAGCTGTTGGAGGTGCTCGACCTCGACCACACCGGTGAGATGACGTTCCGGGGGATGAGCCCTCCGGTTGGTCCGCAGCGGGTGTACGGCGGTCAGGTCGCCGGTCAGGCCCTGGTCGCCGCCGGGCGTACCGTCGATGCGGAACGCCTGGTGCACTCGCTGCACGGCTACTTCGTCCGCCCGGGTGACCCCGCCGAGCCGATCGAGTACCAGGTGGAGAACATTCGCGACGGGCGGTCCTTCTCGGTGCGCCGGTCGGTGGCCCTGCAGCACGACAAGCCGATCTTCTTCATGTCCGCGTCGTTCCAGCGGCAGGAGGAGGGGCTGGACCATCACGCACCCGTTCCGGTCGAGGTGCCCGGGCCGGAGCAGGTCCCCACCATGACCGACCGGCTCTCCCGCTACCCGGAACGGCTCGGCATCTGGGGAAAGATCCCGCGCCCGATCGACGTCCGGTACGTGGGTGAGCCCGGCTGGGTACGCCCCGGCGACCGGCCCGCCGAACCGCACCAGCGGGTCTGGATGCGCATCGACGGCAAGCTGCCCGACGATCCGCTGCTGCACGCCTGCGCCCTGACGTACGCCTCCGACCTGACCCTGCTGGACTCGGTGCTCTCGGTACACGGCGAGGTGTGGGGGCCCGGGGGAGTGGTCGGCGCCAGCCTGGACCACGCCCTGTGGTTCCACCGGCCGTTCCGGGCCGACGAGTGGTTCCTCTACGACTGCTGGAGCCCGTCGGCGTCCGGCGCCCGGGGGCTGGCCACCGGCCGGATGTTCACCACCGATGGTCGGCACCTCGCCAGCGCCGTGCAGGAGGGCCTGCTGCGCCGCGTCGGCGAGTGATCGGACGGGCGAGGCCCGACCGGCCGGCCGGTCGGGCCGCCGACTAATCTTGCCGGCATGCGTCTCTCCGCCCGGGTCGACTACGCCCTCCGCGCGTCCGCCGAGTTGGCCGCGGTCGCCGGCGGCGCGAACGCCGGGCGGGCCCGGCCGGTCACCGCCGAGCAGATCGCCCGGGCCCAGGACATTCCGCCGAAGTTCCTCGAGAGCATCCTGCTTCAGCTGCGACGCGGCGGCATCGTGCAGGCCCAGCGTGGCCCCGAGGGCGGCTACTGGCTGGCCCGGCCGGCGGCGGAGATCTCCCTCGCCGAGATCATCCGGGTGATCGACGGACCCCTCGCCCACGTCCGTGGCCAGCGCCCGGAGGAGTTGGGGTACCAGGGCGCGGCGCAGGCGTTGCAGGACGTCTGGATCGCGCTTCGGGCCAGCGAGCGGGCGATCCTGGAGCAGGTGAGCCTTGCCGACGTGGCCGCCGGCAAGCTGCCGGGGCGCGTCAACGAGCTGGCCGCCGACCCGCGCGCCTGGAGCTGACACGCAGGCGTTGCCCGCTGCCGCGACCGGTCCACCGCCCGATCCGCGCGGTTTCTCACCCGTCCGCCGTGGGTCGCGTCCCAGTCCGCGACACAGGGGTTGACCCCGGGGCCTTCCGTACCGCATTGTCGGCCAAGTTGGTAGGAGATGCCGAAAAGCCTGGAGGGGCTCGTGCGCAAGCTTCTGATCCTCGCCCTGGTCGGCCTGGCCGCCCAGCTCGTCGACGGCGCACTCGGCATGGCGTACGGGCTGACCTCGTCGACCCTGCTGCTCTTCGTCGGGGTCGCGCCGGCGGCCGCCTCCGCCTCCGTGCATCTGGCCGAGATCGGCACCACCCTCGCCGCGGGCGTCGCCCACTGGCGCTTCGGCAACGTCGACTGGCGGGTGGTGACCCGCATCGCCGTCCCCGGCGCGCTGGGCGCCTTCGCCGGGGCCACCTTCCTCAGCGCCATCTCCACCGAGTCCGCCGCCCCGTGGATGTCCGGCATCCTCTTCGTCCTCGGCGCGTACCTGCTGATCCGGTTCGCCCGGCCGCTGCGCCCCCGCACCGGCGCGGGTGGGCTGCGCGGCCGGTTCCTTGGTCCGCTCGGCCTGGTCGCCGGCTTCGTCGACGCCACCGGCGGTGGCGGGTGGGGGCCGGTGGCGACCCCCGCGCTGCTGGTCTCCGGCCGGCTCGCCCCACGCAAGGTGATCGGTTCCGTCGACACCGCCGAGTTCATGGTCGCCGCCGCCGCCAGCATCGGATTCCTGATCGGTCTGGGCAGTGAGGGATTCCTGCTGCCTACCGTCGCCGCGCTGCTGATCGGCGGTCTCATCGCGGCCCCGATCGCCGCCTGGCTGGTCCGGATCGTCCCGGCGCAACTGCTCGGTGCTGCCATCGGTGGCGTGATCGTGCTGACCAATGCCCGTACCCTGCTGCGCGTCGGCGACGCCGGCCCGGTGCTCGCCCCGGCGGTCTACGCCCTGCTCGCGGCCGGTTGGCTGCTCGCCCTGGTCCTCGCGGTGCGGGCGCTGCGTCGTACCCGCCGGGCCCGCGCCACCGCCGACGCCGCCCTGGCCGAGGTGGACGCGCCCGCCCCCGCCGCCGAGGTTCCGGTCGCTGTCGCGCCCGCCGAGGCCGAGCCGCGACTGGCCGGCGTCGACCGCTGACCCACCCCGCCGGCGGTGCGGCTGCGGGATGCCACCGCGAGGTGGCGGTTCGCGTGGCACGTGTACGCAGTGTGACTGTCGCCGGTGTGGGCGGCAGAGCAGGGGTCCGGTTCGGAGCGTGGCCCCGATCCCGGATCCGGTAGCTCGGACGGATGGGTTGTGCGGCGGGAAAGCGGTGTCCTAGCATCGGCGGTGCGCGGAGCAACAGTTACGGGCATCAATTCGATACGCGTGCCACTGCCATCACCGTCAGTGCGGCGCACCTGTCCCGCCGGCCCAGGGCAAGCCGGTGTGGTCCGCGACGCCGCGCGCCCACCTCCTCCGGAGGCACCCCGTGCACCTCATCCCGTCCCGCCGGGCCGCGCTCCTCGCCGCGGTCACGGCCACCACCCTCGTCACCGGCACCCTGACCGCCGTGACCGCCGCGGCCGCGGCCAGCGGCTGCCGGGTCGACTACCGGATCACCAACCAGTGGGGCGGCGGCTTCGGCGCCGACGTCACCATCACCAACCTCGGCGACCCGGTGGACGGCTGGACGCTGACCTGGTCGTACACCGCCGGGCAGCGGGTCGGCCAGGCGTGGAACGCCACCGTCACCCAGACCGGCTCCGAGGTCAGCGCCCGCGACGCCGGCTACAACGCCAGCATCGGTACGAACGGCACCGCCACCTTCGGCTTCAACGGCTCGTGGGACAACAGCAGCAACCCCGTACCGGACAGTTTCGCGCTCAACGGGACGACCTGCACCGGTGCGGCTGTCTCTTATATACATCTCACGCC
>NZ_SMJY01000148.1:0-15711 GCF_004348355.1 Micromonospora sp. KC721
TTCCAGGACATCATGGACGCCTTCTTCGGCGGGGCTGCCGGCGGCGCCCGAGGGCCGCGCCCGCGTACCCGGCCCGGGGCCGACGCGATCCTGCGGCTCGAGCTGGACCTGCACGAGACCGCGTTCGGCGTCGAGGCACCGATCACCGTCGACACCGCGGTGCTCTGCACCACCTGCTCCGGGGCGGGCACCGCGGCCGGCACCCACCTGGCCACCTGTGAGGCGTGCGGCGGCCGGGGCGAGGTGCAGTCGGTGCAGCGCACCTTCCTCGGCCAGGTGGTCTCCGCCCGGCCGTGCACCGTCTGCCAGGGCTACGGCACCACCATCCCGCACCCCTGCCCGACCTGCGCCGGCGACGGAAGGGTGCGGACCCGCCGCTCGCTGACCGTCAAGATCCCGGCCGGCGTCGAGGACGGCATGCGGATCCGGCTCGCCCAGCAGGGCGAGGTCGGCCCGGGCGGTGGCACCGCCGGCGACCTCTACGTGGAGATCCACGAACGGCCGCACGACGTCTACTCCCGCAAGGGCGACGACCTGCACTGCCGGGTCACCGTGCCGATGACCGCCGCCGCGCTCGGCACCCGGCTGACCATCAAGACCCTCGACAGCGAGGAGACGGTCGACGTCAAGCCCGGCACCCAGCCGGGCAGTACGCTGCGGCTGCGCGCCCGGGGCGTGCCGCACCTGCGCGGCACCGGCCGGGGCGACCTCTACGTCCACCTCGACGTGCGGACCCCGACCAAGCTCGACGCCGAGCAGGAGCGGATGCTGCGCGAGTTCGCCAAGACCCGGGGCGAGGAGGTCGCCGAGCTGACCAAGCAGGGCGGCTTCTTCTCCCGGATGCGCGACGCGTTCAACGGGCACGCCTGAGTGTCCGCACCGCTGTTCCTGGTCGAGGCACTGCCGGTTGCGGACACGCTGACCCTGGACGGCCCGGAGGGGCGTCACGCGGCCACCGTCCAGCGGCTGCGCGTCGGTGAGGAACTGCTGCTGGCCGACGGCCGGGGCGGCACGGCCGCCGCCGTGGTCGCCGCCGTCGGCCGGGGCACCCTCGACCTGCGGGTCACCGCCCGGGGGTACGCCGACGCCGAGGCCCCCCGGCTGGTCGTCGTGCAGGGCATCGCCAAGGGTGACCGGGGTGAGCTGGCCGTGCAGGCGATGACCGAGGTCGGGGTGGACGAGATCGTGCCTTGGGCGGCGTCCCGGTCGGTGACGCAGTGGCGGGGCGATCGCGGCGTACGGGCCAGGGAGAAGTGGGTCGCCACCGCCCGGGAGGCGACCAAGCAGGCCCGCCGTCCGTGGCTGCCGGTGGTGGCCGGCGCGCCCGACGAGTCCACCGCCGCCGTGGCGCGGCGGATCGCCGGGGCGCAGACGGCGTTCGTGCTGCACGAGGAGGCGCAGGAGCGGCTGACCGCTGTCGACCTGCCCGACACCGGCGAGATCGTGCTGGTGGTGGGGCCCGAGGGCGGCATCGCCCCGGCTGAGCTGGCCGCCTTCACCGAGGCGGGTGCCCGCCCGGTCCGCCTCGGCCCGTCGGTGCTGCGTACGTCCACCGCCGGCGTGGTCGCCCTGACCGTCCTCGCCACCCGCCTCGCCCGCTGGTGATCCCACGCACGGCCGCGCCGCCCGATGCTCCGGGGTCAGCGCGGCTGTGCTCGCCTGGCCGGCCGCCGTGGGTGACCACGAGTGAGAGCCGGGCCGGCGGCGGGTGACCGGCCGGAATCGCGGGGGCGCGTCGCGGGCGAGCCGGTCGGTACGACCTACGATGCCCGAATGGGAGCTGACTGCCTGTTCTGCCGCATCGTCGCCGGGGAGATCCCGGCGACCATCGTCCGGGAAACCGACCGCACGCTCGCCTTCCGCGACATCGACCCGAAGGCGCCGGTACACGTGCTGGTCATCCCCAAGGAGCACTACGTCGACGTGGCCACGCTGGGCCAGGGTGACCCGGCGCTCGCCGGTGAGGTGCTGGCCACGGCCGCCGCCGTGGCCGAGGACGAGGGGCTGCTCGGCGACGGCTTTCGGCTGATGTTCAACACCGGCGCGTACGGCGGGCAGGAGGTCTTCCACGTGCACGCGCACCTGCTCGGCGGCGCGCCGCTGGGCCCGATGCTCGCCCGCTGACCGGCCCTCGGAGTCGATCAAGCAGCTGGGCGCAGCCGGCGGGCGTTTGGTCCGGTCTGCCGCAGGCGGAAATGGACCGGGTGCCCCCGCCGCGGAACGGATACCATGGGTACAACGTCCGCACGCCGCGCCAGCAGGGCCCGGCGCCGAGATCGGAAGCAGGTGGCACAGGGCCCGACGGCCCGAGCTATGACCGGCACCCCACCTCCCGGCCCGCCCCGGGTGCAGACCAGGATCACGGTCCCCGACCCCAAGATCATGGTGAATCTGCTCGGCGCGGGCGACGAGATCCTGCGGCTCGTAGAACGCTCGATCAACAGTGACGTGCACGTGCGTGGCAACGAGGTGACCATCACCGGTACGCCCGCCGACAACGCCCTCGCCGAGCGCCTCTTCAGCGAGCTGCTCGAACTGATCGAGAAAGGCGAGACCCTGACCACCGACGCCGTCCGGCGTACCGTCGGCATGCTCGAGCAGGGCAGCGCCGAGCGGCCCGCCGAGGTCCTCACCCTCAACATCCTGTCCCGGCGCGGGCGCACCATCCGTCCCAAGACCCTCGGGCAGAAGAAGTACGTCGACGCGATCGACGCGCACACCATCGTCTTCGGCATCGGCCCCGCCGGTACCGGCAAGACCTACCTGGCGATGGCGAAGGCCGTGCAGGCGCTGCAGGCCAAGCAGGTCAACCGGATCATCCTCACCCGGCCGGCGGTCGAGGCGGGGGAGCGGCTGGGCTTCCTGCCCGGCACCCTCAACGAGAAGATCGACCCGTACCTGCGCCCGCTCTACGACGCGCTGCACGACATGCTCGACCCGGAGTCCATCCCGAAACTGATGGCCGCCGGCACGATCGAGGTGGCGCCGCTGGCATACATGCGCGGGCGTGCGCAGCCGTACGACGCGCGGGTGCTGACCCCGGAGGGCTTCAAGCCGTTCGGGTCGCTCCGGATCGGTGACCTGGTCATCGGCTCGAACGGGACACCCACCCCGGTGATCGGCATCTACCCTCAGGGGCCCCGGAAGGTCTACCGGGTCACCACGCAGGACGGGGCTTCCACCCTCTGCTGCGGCGAGCACCTCTGGACCGTCGCCACCCCGGACGACAAGCGGCGCGGGCGCCGGCGCACGCTCGAGACGCGGGAGATGATCGGCAAGGAGTGGCGGGGTCATACTCGCCGGTACGAGCTTCCCGTCGTGGCACCGGTGCAGATGGAGCCCCGGGACGTCCCGCTCGACCCGTACGCGCTCGGTCTGCTGCTCGGTGACGGTTCGATCTCGTGTCAGACCACGCCGGCGTTCAGCACCGGGGATCCGGAACTCGCGCTCGCGTTGGAGCAGGCGCTCACCGACATCGAGCTGGTCCACAAGAGCAACTACGACTACGTCGTCCGGCACGTCAAGGGTCACCGGGGCGGCGTCATCGTGGCCAACCCGGTGACGGCGGCCCTGCGTGAGCTGAGCCTGGCCGGTACGACGTCGGCTACGAAGTTCGTCCCCGACGTGTACAAGTCCAACAGCCTCGACGTTCGTCTGGCCGTGCTGCAGGGGTTGCTGGACACCGACGGCGGGGCGGTCGTCCAGGCGGGTCGCACCTGCCGGGTGCAGTACTGCACGACGTCCCCCCGACTGCGCGACGACGTGGTCCACCTGGTCCAGTCGTTGGGTGGCGTCGCCACCTGGCGGGTCCGGGAGGCCGAGGGGCGCAGGCCCGGCCTGGCGAAGGGACGTCCGGTCTCGTACCGGGCCGACGCCTACGTCGTGGAGATCCGGCTGCCTGCCGGGATCGCGCCCTTCCGCCTGTCCCGCAAGCGTCGGCTGTACGACGAGCATGGCGGTGGTCGGCCGATGCGGTTCATCGACTCGATCATCCCGGCCGGCGTGCAGGAAACGATGTGCATCCAGGTCGCGGCGGAGGACTCGCTGTACGTCACCGACCACTTCCTGGTCACACACAACACCCTCAATGACGCGTTCATCATTCTCGACGAGGCGCAGAACACCACGCCCGAGCAGATGAAGATGTTCCTCACCCGGCTCGGCTTCGGTTCCAAGATCGTGGTGACCGGTGACGTCACCCAGGTGGACCTTCCCGGCGGGACGACCAGTGGGCTGCGGATGGTCCGGGAGATTCTGGCGGGGGTCGAGGACGTGCACTTCGCCCCGCTCTCCAGCTCCGACGTGGTCCGGCACAAACTGGTCGGGGAGATCGTCGACGCGTACGCCCGCTGGGACGCCGAGCGGGAGAACCAGCAGGCGCAGGGCGTGCACGCCGTGCCCGGGCGGACCGCCCAGGGCGGCCGGGCCGGTCGGCGCCGCTAATGACAGAGGAAGACATGTCCATCGAGATCGCCAACGAGTCCGGCGTCGAGGTCGACACCGACGCCGTGCTCGCCGTCGCCCGGCACGCCCTCGACGAGATGGGGGTCAACCCCCTCGCCGAGCTCTCCGTGCTGCTGGTCGACATCGACTACATGACCGAGCTGAACCACCGCTGGATGGGCGGGGACGGGCCGACTGACGTGCTCGCCTTCCCGATGGACGAGGGCAGCGTCGACCACGGCCCGGGCGAGAGCGGCCCGGCCGGTGGCGAGCCGGCCCTGCTCGGTGACATCGTGCTCTGCCCGGAGGTGGCCGCCAAGCAGGCCGCGGCCGCCGGGCACTCGGCCGCCGACGAGCTGCACCTGCTCACCGTGCACGGGGTGCTGCACCTGCTCGGGTACGACCACGCCGAGCCGGAGGAGGAGCGGGAGATGTTCGGGCTCCAGGCGCGACTGCTGGCCAGCTGGCGGTCGACCCGGACCCGGTGATGGACACTCTCGCGGCGGGCCCGACAGCGGGTCTGCCCGACCTCCAGTTGATCTTCTTCGCCGCCGGTCTGGTGGTGCTCGCCGGCCTGATCGCGATGACCGAGGCGGCGTTGGCCGCCGTCTCTCCGGCGCGGGCCGCCGAGCTGGCCCGGGACGGCGCGCGAGGTGCGGGCACGCTCCAGGCGGTCGCCGGTGACGTGGTCCGCCACCTCAACCTGCTGCTGCTGCTTCGGCTGCTCGCCGAGTTGACCGCCACCACGTTGGTGGCGCTGGTCGCGGTGGACACCTACGGTGCGGGCTGGCGGGCGGCGCTGCTCACCGCCGGCGCGATGACCGTGGTCAGCTTCGTGGTGGTCGGCGTGGCCCCGCGTACCCTCGGCCGGCAGCACGCGTACGCGGTCGGTCGGTCGGTGGCGCCGTTGGTGCGCTGGCTGGGCCGGGCGCTCAACCCGCTCGCCTCGCTGCTGATCCTGATCGGCAACGCGGTCACTCCGGGGCGCGGTTTCCGGGAGGGCCCGTTCGCGACCCAGGTGGAACTGCGTGAGCTGGTCGACCTGGCCGAGAAGCGCGGTGTCGTGGAGCACGGCGAGCGGCAGATGATCCACTCGGTCTTCGCCCTCGGCGACACCATCGCCCGGGAGGTGATGGTGCCGCGTACCGAGATGGTGTGGATCGAGGAGGGCAAGACCCTCTCCCAGGCGCTGACGCTCTTCCTGCGCTCCGGTTTCTCGCGGATCCCGGTGATCGGGGAGAGCGTCGACGACGTGCTCGGTGTGCTCTACCTCAAGGACCTGATCCGGCGTACCCGTGGTGGCGACCCACGCGACCACCAGACGCCGGTCCGGGAGTTGATGCGACCGGCGACCTTCGTGCCGGAGTCCAAGCCGGTCGACGACCTGCTCTCGGAGATGCAGGCCGCCCGCAACCATCTGGTCATCGTCGTCGACGAGTACGGCGGCACGGGCGGCCTGGTCACCATCGAGGACATCCTGGAGGAAATCGTCGGGGAGATCACCGACGAGTACGATGTCGAACGCCCGCCGGTCGAGCACCTGGCGGACGGGTCGGTGCGGGTGACCGCCCGGCTCCCGGTGGAGGATCTCGGTGAGCTGTTCGACACCGAGCTGCCCACCGACGAGGTGGAGACGGTCGGTGGCTTGCTGGCCCAGGCGCTGGGCCGGGTGCCGATCCCCGGCGCCGAAGCCGAGGTCGCCGGGCTGCGCCTGCTCGCCGAGGGCACCACCGGCCGGCGCAACCGGATCGACACCGTGCTGGTCAGCCGGGTCGAGCCAGGCGGCCAGCCAGCGGGGGGCGGCGAGTCCACCGAGTCCCGCACGGACCAGTCCAGAACCGAGGAGAGGCAACCCGCCGATGCCTGAGTCACCCGCCGTACCGGCCGCCCGGCCCACCCCGTCCGACCCGGCCGCGTTGAGCGCCGAGGACGGCAAGCTGGTCGTCCTGGCCCGGGGCGCCCGAGGTCGAGTGGGGGCCGTGGAGGGCGCGGCGGTCCGCGACCAGGACGGCCGGACGTACGCCGCGGCCAGTGTCGCGTTGCCGTCGCTGACCCTCACCGCGCTTCAGCTGGCGGTGGCCTCCGCCGTCGCGGCGGGAGCCACCCGGTTGGAGGCGGCCGTGGTGGTGACCGAGGCGTCGACGCTGGACGGGGCGGGGCACGCCGCCGTGCGGGATCTTGCCGCCGACGCGCCGATCCACGTCGCCGCGCCGGACGGCACGGTCCTTGGCACGGTGGTCGAGTGACCGCCGACGTCACCCAGCGTCCGTACCGGGCGGGGTTCGCCTGTTTCGTCGGCCGACCCAACGCGGGCAAGTCGACGTTGACCAACGCGATCGTCGGCCAGAAGATCGCGATCACCTCGAGCAAGCCGCAGACCACTCGGCACGTGATCCGGGCCGTACTGCACCGCCCGGACTCCCAGCTCGTCCTGGTGGACACGCCGGGCCTGCACCGCCCCCGTACGCTGCTCGGCGAGCGCCTGAACGACCTGGTTCGCTCGACCTGGAGCGAGGTCGACGTGATCGGGCTCTGCATCCCGGCCGACGAGCCGATCGGTCGGGGTGACCGGTTCATCAGCGGTGAGCTGGCCGAGCTGAAGGCCACCGTGCTGGCCGTGGTGACCAAGACCGATCTGGTGGACCGCAAGCGTCTGGCCGAGCAGCTGCTGGCAGTCAGCGAGCTGGGCGAGTTCGCCGACGTGGTGCCGGTCAGCGCCGTCTCGGGGCACCAGGTGGACACCCTGGTGGACGTGATGACCGGCTACCTGCCGCCGTCGCCGCAGCTCTACCCGGACGACATGCTCACCGACGACCCGGAGCAGGTGCTCGTCGCCGAGCTGATCCGGGAGGCGGCCCTGGAGGGGGTTCGCGACGAGTTGCCGCACTCCATCGCGGTGGTCGTCGAGGAGATGATCCCCGAGGGCCCGGTCATGAAGATCTACGCCGACGTGTACGTCGAGCGGCCCAGCCAGAAGGCGATCGTCATCGGGCACCGGGCCAGCCGGCTCAAGGACGTGGGCACCCGCGCCCGCCGGCAGATCGAGGAGCTGCTCGGTACCCGGGTCTACCTCGACCTGCACGTGCGGGTGGCGAAGGACTGGCAGCGGGACCCGAAGCAGTTGCGCAAGCTCGGCTTCTGAGGCCGGTCGCCGGGAGGGGCGGGGTGCCGGCGCGCGCCGGGACGGCCCGTGCGATGTGCAAAACCTCACGTTTGCCCCGATAATGCGCTGGTTTCACAGGATCGACTCGCAGGGTAGGGAACAGTTACCCCTTGCCCCCTGACATAGATGCAGGCTGATGCGTAATCGATACCTTGACCTGCTGCGTGCCCTGGCCCTCATCCGGGTCGTGGTCTACCACGTCACCGGGCTCGCCGCGCTGACGCTGGTCTTCCCGGCGATGTCGGTGATGTTCGCGCTGGCCGGTTCGCTGATGGCGGCCTCCCTCGACCGCTGCGGGCCGTCCGCGGTACTGCGCCGCCTGCGCCGGCTGCTGCCGTCGCTGTGGGTGGTGGCGGCGGTCCTCGTACCGGCCATGCTGCTGACCGGGCTGGCGGTGCACCCGCGGGTGCTGCTCTGGCTCTTCCCGGTCGCCGACCCGCCGGCCAACTACTGGGGGGCGCTGGCGCTCAGCCCGATCTGGTACCTGCGCGACTACCTCTGGTTCGTGCTCGCCTCGCCGGTGGCGCTCTGGCTGTTCCGGCGCGCGCCTCTGCCCACCCTGCTGGCCCCGTACGTCCTGCTGGTCGCCATCGAGTCCGGCATCCTGGCCACCGCGTCCACCGTGCTGCACCACTTCGGTCTCTACTTCGGTGCGTGGCTGCTCGGCTTCGCCCACCACGACGGCACGCTGCGACGACTGGCCAACCGGGTGCTGGTGCCCACGGCGCTGGTCCTCGGCGCGGCCGGCGGCGGGTGGATCCTCACCCACCCCGGCCCGCGCGGGTACGACCTCAACGACATCCCGCTGGGCAACGCGCTCTGGTCGGCCGCGTTCATCCTGCTGATGATCGGCCGCGCCCCGGTCGCCGCCGCCTGGGTGGACCGCAGTCCGCTGGTCGGCCGGCTGGTGACCGTGGTGAACCGGCGGGCGCTGACGATCTACCTCTGGCACATGCCGTTCGTGGTGCTGCTGACGCCGATGGTGGGGCTGGTCGGCTGGACCGACCGCGACCCGATGGGACTGGCCGTCCGGGTGGTGCTGGTCTTCGCCCTGGTCGGCGTCGTCACCCTGCTTGTCGGCTGGGTGGAGGACGTGGCTGCCCGCCGCCGGCCCGAACTGATCCCCGGCGGCCGGGCGCCGACCCGGACCGACCCGGCGCGCCCGGCCGCAGCCGGCGGGGCCGGCTCCGTGGACATGCCGACGAGTCCGCCACCGGCCGGCGCCAGTTTCGGCGTGGACGGGCCGGTGGTCCGCGTGGGTGCACCCGGACGGGCGGTGGTGCCCGACCCGCGCCGGGCCGACATCGCCCCCGAGAGCACCACCGTCGACCTCAACGTTGGTCGACGGTGACGTTCCCGCTGCCGGTGCTCAGGTCGAGCAGCAGGGAAGCGCCCGGATCGTGTTGGACACCCAGGCTGGCATCGCCGGAACCGGTGTGGGACCGCACCCGGTACCGACCCGGGGGCACACCCAGCGTCACGTCCCCGCTGGCGGTGTGCGCCCGCGTCGAGGCGGGCCGGTCCAGACCGAGGGTGACGTCACCGGAGCCGGTCTCCGCGTCCACCTCGCCGCCGAGCCGGTCGCCGGTGATGTCCCCGGAGGAGGCGCGCAGCCGCGTCACACCGGCCACGCCGGTCACGTCGATGTTGCCCGAGCCGGTCTCGACGCGTACCGGGCCGGTGGCGGAGGTGACCCCGATGTTGCCGGAGCCCAGCACGAAGTCGACGGTGCCGACCTTGGTCAGTTCGACGTCGCCGGAGCCGGTCTCGCCCCGGACCGTGACTCCCTCCGGCGCGGTCACCTCGTACGACACCGAGCAGTGGGGGCCACAGCGGGTGTCGAGCACCAGCTCGTCACCGCGGATCTCGTACGTGCGTGCCGGCTGGTCGCCCTGGTAGCGCAGCACCCGTTTGATGCGTACCTCGGTGGCTGGGCCGGTCGCCCGCACCACCACGTCGCCCGAGCCCGGCCGCACCGTCACCGTGCCGATCCGGACCGCCTCGGTCTGGTCGAACTCCAGCCGCCGGAACGCCAGCGTGTCACACCCGGCGGTGAGGATGAGAGCGGTGGCCGCGCCCAGGGCCGCGGCGCTGCGGGGAAGAACCATGCTTCCCAACCTAGGGCCGCGCGTTGGCTCACACATCAGGGACGTGGTCGGGTCCACCCCGAACCGACCCTGATTTCCCACCCCGGGGGAGAATGGTCCGATGGCCGGGTACCGCCGACAGCTCTACCGCGACGACGCGGTGGTGCTGCGCGTGCAGAAGCTGGGCGAGTCCGACCGGATCATCACGCTGTTGACCCGCCGGCACGGCCGGATCCGCGCGGTGGCTCGCGGCGTGCGGCGCACCACCAGCCGGTTCGGCGCCCGGCTGGAGCCGTTCGGGCACGTCGACCTCCAACTGGCCGGCGACCCGAAGGGCAACCAGGGCAGCTCGTTGCACACCGTCAGCCAGGTCGAGGGGATCGACCTGTACGGCAAGCGGTTCCTCGGCGACTACCCCCGTTACACGGCGGCCAGCGCGATCGCCGAGACGGCGGAGCGGCTCACCCCCGTCGAGCGGGAGCCGTCGCTGCGGCTGTTCCAGCTCACCCTCGGCGCGCTCAAGGCCCTCGCCCGGGGCGAGCACGCCACCACGCTGGTGCTCGACGCGTACCTGCTGCGCGGGATGTCCCTCGCCGGGTGGGCTCCGGCGCTGGTCGCCTGCGCGGTCTGCGGCACGCCGGGGCGGCACCGGGCGTTCTCCGTGCCGGCCGGCGGAGCGGTCTGCCCGGACTGCCGGCCGCCCGGCGCAGCGCATCCCGCCCCGGCCACCATCGACCTGATGTCCGCGTTGACCAGCGGTGACTGGGTGGTCGCCGACGCCACCGACCCGGGCGTACGCCGGGAGTGCAGCGGCCTGGTCGCGGCGCACCTGCAGTGGCACCTGGAGCGCGCGTTACGCTCGCTGCCGCTGGTCGACCGGGGTGCTCCGGCGCCCGGCGCGGCTCCGCCGCCGGGCGGCGCGGGGCCGGGTGCGGTCCCGCCGCGCGTCGGGCCCGCCACCGCCGCTGTGTTCAGGGAGAGGACCGAGTGATCCGATCGACGAGGGGCGTCCGACGCCAGCCGGTGCCACCGACCCCGCACCCGTCCGGCGCCCGGCCGCCGGCCCTGCCGGCCGATGCCCTGCCGAAGCACGTCGCGATCGTCATGGACGGCAACGGCCGGTGGGCCAAGGAGCGTGGGCTGCCCCGGACGAAGGGCCACGAGCAGGGCGAGTTCAGCCTCTTCGACACCATCGAGGGCGCCATCGAGCTGGGCATCCCCTACCTGTCGGCGTACGCGTTCTCCACCGAGAACTGGCGGCGCTCCCCGGAGGAGGTCCGTTTCCTGATGGGCTTCAACCGGGATGTCATCCGCCGCCGCCGCGACCAGCTCGTCGACCTCGGGGTCCGGGTGGTCTGGTCGGGGCGGGCCGGTCGCCTGTGGAAGAGCGTCATCAGCGAGTTGCAGACCGCCGAGGAGATGTCCCGGGGCAACTCGACGCTGACCCTGCAGTTCTGCGTGAACTACGGCGGCCAGGCGGAGATCGCCGATGCCGCCGCCGCGATCGCCCGGGACGTGGCCGCCGGTCGGCTCGACCCGTCCAAGGTCAACGAGAAGACCGTGGCGCGGTACCTCTACCATCCGGAGATCCCCGAGGTGGACCTCTTCCTGCGCCCCTCCGGCGAGGAACGGATCTCCAACTTCCTGCTCTGGCAGACCGCGTACGCCGAGCTGGTCTTCCTGGACACCCTGTGGCCGGACTTCGACCGCCGCCACCTGTGGTACGCCTGCGAGCTGTACGCGCAGCGGGACCGCCGCTTCGGTGGGGCGTTGCCCAACCCGGTCGCCCCGCCGTCCTGACCTGGACGGGGCGCGGATCACGATTGGTGATCTCGGATCCGGGGTATCACCATCCCAGCAGCCGATCGCGGAGGTGAACCCACATGATGCAGAAGCGGATCGCCCAGTGGGCGGTCATGGCGGTCGCCGTGCCGCTGGCGGCGGCCGGTGCCCGTCGGCTCAGCCACTCGCTGGAGGCCCGTCGTGGTCCCACCGGCGTGAGCCGCCTGCTGGCCAAGGGCGCCGACCTGCTGCGCCCGCAGAAGGCCAAGCGTCGCCGGTTCTGGTGACGACCGTCCGACGCCGCCGCCCCTCCGGGCGGCGGCGTCGTCGTGTCCGCCCCGGCATGCTCCGGGCACAGAGTGCGGCATGCCGCGCTGTCCCAAGGACGGGATGGCGCGACATGCCGCAAACCGCCTGGTCATCGCGCGTCCCACCGGGACGCGGTGGACCGGCGGGTGAGGGCTAGCCCGCCACCTCGGAACGGTCACCGGACCAGAGGGTGTGGAAGGTGCCCTCCCGGTCGACCCGACGGTAGGTGTGCGCACCGAAGTTGTCCCGCAGACCCTGGATCAGCGCCGCCGGCAGCCGCTGGGCGCGCAGCGCGTCGAAGTACGCCAGTGACGAGGAGAACGCCGGGGTGGGCACGCCGGCCCGGGCCGCGTCGGCGACCACCCGCCGCCAGCTCGGTACGCCGTCGCTGACCGCGTCGGCGAAGTACGGCGCCACCAGCAGCGTCGGCAGCTCCGGCTGCTCGTCGTAGGCCTCGCGGATGCGGTCCAGGAAACGGGCCCGGATGATGCAGCCGCCGCGCCAGATGGTGGCGGTGCCGCCCAGGTCGATGTTCCAGTCGTACTCGCGGCTGCCGGCGCGGATGTGGTCGAAGCCCTGCGCGTACGCGACGATCTTGCTGGCCAGCAACGCCCGCCGCACGTCCTCGACGAAGGTCTCCCGGTCCTCGACCTGCCACTTCTCGCCGGCGTCGCCGAAGGCGCGGCGGGCTGCCTCGCGCTGGCCGGCGTGGCCGGACAGCGACCGGGCGAACGTCGCCTCGGCGATACCGGTGATCGGGATGCCCAGGTCGAGCGCGCTCTGCACGGTCCAGCGGCCGGTGCCCTTCTGCTCCGCCTGGTCGAGCACGATGTCGACGAACGCGCGGCCGGACGCCGCGTCGGTGTGCGCCAGCACGTCGGCGGTGATCTCGATGAGGAAGGAGCCCAACTCGCCGGCGTTCCACTCCCGGAAGATCTCCGCGATCTCCGCCGGGGTCGCCGACAGCCCGGCCCGCAGCAGGTCGTACGCCTCGGCGATGAGCTGCATGTCGGCGTACTCGATGCCGTTGTGGACCATCTTCACGAAGTGGCCGGCGCCGTCCGGGCCGACGTGCCGGCAGCACGGCGTGCCGTCCACCTGCGCGGCGATCTTCTCGAACATCGGGCCGAGCTTGGCGTACGACTCGGCGGAGCCGCCGGGCATGATGCTCGGGCCGAGCAGCGCGCCCTCCTCGCCGCCGGAGACGCCGGTGCCAACGAAGTGCAGCCCGCGCTCGCGCAGCGCCTCCTCCCGCCGCCGGGTGTCGGCGAAGTGCGCGTTGCCGGCGTCGACGACGATGTCCCCCTCCTCCAGGAGCGGGACCAGCTCGTCGATGACCGCGTCGGTGGGGGCGCCGGCCTTGACCATGACGATCACCGCACGGGGCCGTTCCAGCGAGGCGACGAAGTCGGCGAGGGACTCCGACGGCACGAATGCGCCCTCGTCGCCATGCTCGGCCACCAGGCTGCGGGTGCGCTCCGGTGAGCGGTTGTGCACCGCCACCGTGAAGCCGTTGCGGGCCAGGTTCCGGGCCAGGTTGCGGCCCATCACCGCCAGCCCGGTCACCCCGATCTGCGCCGTCGCCTGCTGCGCCATCTATGTCCGCCCTTCTCGTACGTCCGTGGTGCTGCGACCGTATCGTGCCCGACCCCGCCCGGGGAGTGGACGTCGACGCTGGGTGATGAACGCGCCGCGCGCCGTCGCGCGGGGACGCCCGCTCACCCGGTACGTACCCCTGGTGACCTGCGGCTGTGTGGTGTGGTCGGCTCGTCCCATGGTGGGCCCGTGCGGCTGTGGGTACGCCACGGCCACCGAGCGTTCCCGTCTGGTGGACGCTTGCGTCCGGTGCCGGCCGGTAAATCGGATGCGTCCGCCGCCGGCCGCCGTTACCGTTCTGGCATGCGCATCTGACGCCCCTTCATCCAGAGCCCGACCCGCCGTCGTCGCGGGTCCGTGAGCTCCGGGCGTCCGCGTTGCCCTGAACGGGTCCTCTGTGGTCGGTCGCCCGGGCTTCCCTGCCCGCCGACCGCCCGCCCGTGTGGGTTGGCGGTCCTGTGAACCCGTAGCAGGAGGCAACGTATGCCCGCCCAACGCAGTCCCAGGAAGTCCCCGCGCACCCAGCCCTTCGCCGCCGCGCCCGACATGTCGGCGGGCCTGGAGGTGACCACGGCGGACCTCGACGCGCTCGCCGTGGCACCCGCCACCCCGGCCGTGCTACCCGCCGACCGTGCCGAACGGTCGGTCGCGGCCCGGGCCACGCCGCCGTGGTCGTCGGACCGGTCGGTCCGCGGCGGCTCCACCAGCGCCCGGGCGCAGACCCGCCGGTACGCCTTCCGGCGCAGCTGACCGGCCCCGACACCCGGCGCCGACGGCGGCCACGGCCCGTCGGCGCCGGGTGTCGGCGTGGTCGTCCGCCCGCGCTGTGGCCCGCGCCGGTCGTGGCTGCCGGCGCTCAGCCGAGCAGTGGGCGGAAGGTGCCCAGTGCGATGCTCACCGCCAACGCCCCGCCGGCCAGCACCGCCGCACCGACGAGCAGCAGCCAGTCCGCCGCGCCGAAGTGCTGCCGGCGGGCGACCGTTCGGGGGGTGCCGGCGTCGAAGCCGCGGGCGTCCATCGCCACCGCCAGCCGGGTGCCCCGCCGGATCGCACCGACCAGCAGGGCGAAGGCGGTCGACCCGAACAGCCGCAACCGGGCCACCGGATTGCGTCCAGCGTCCACGCCCCGCGCCCGGCGGGCCAGCGCGATCGTCTGCCACTCCTGACCGAGCAGCGGCACCAGCCGGAACGCGGCCAGTGCGCCGATGGCGAAACGGGCCGGGGCCTTCGCGTTCTGGATCAGCGCGTCGGCCAGGTCGGTCGGGTCGGTGGTGGCGAAGACGATGACCCCGGGCAGCGCCACCGCGAACATCCGCAGCACCAGCCCGAGCGCGGTGACCAGCACCCCTTCGGTCACCAGGACCGGCCCGACGTCCAGTAGCACCCGGCCGGAGCGGTCGGCGGCGAACAGCACCAGCGTGACCACGATCCCCACGCCGCCGGCCAGCAGCGGCAGCGCCCGTCGGGCCAGCACCCGGTACCGGACGCCGAACAGCGGTAGCAGCGCCAACTCGATGGCGAGTGCGATCGCCGGGGCCACCGGATCCAGGGTGGCCACCAGGATGAACGAGAACACCAGCGCGGCGGCGAGCTTCGCCACCGGGTTGCGTCGGGCCAGCGGCGCGTCGGGGGCCGCGACGGGCTCCACGCCGATCACGGCCGCGCCAGGGTGACCGTGCGGTCGGCCAGGGCGGAGACGAAGTCCGCATCGTGGGTGACGGTGACCACGCCGTGCCCGTCGTCGCGCAGGTCGGCGAAGAGGTCCACCAGTTCCCGCCAGGTCCGCCGGTCCTGCCCGAAGGTTGGTTCGTCGCAGACCAGCAGCCGGGGCGCGGTGGCCAGCGCGGTCGCCACGCTCAACCGCCGGGCCTCCCCGCCGGAGAGGGTGTACGGGTTGGCGCCGGCCAGGTCGATCAGCCGCAGCCGCCCCAGCAGCGAATCCACCGTGGCCCGTACCGCCGGTTCGGGCTGGCCGGTGCGGCGGGGGCCGAGCGCCAGTTCGTCGAAGACGGTACCGGTGACGAACTGGTGCTCCGGATCCTGGAAGACCGAGCCGACCCGGCGGGTCAACGCGGGTGCCCGCCACCGGTACGGGGGAGTTCGGGCGTCGGGACCGGCCAGGGCCGGCGTGGCGCAGACCCGGCCGGTGCCGGGGCGCAGCAGCCCACCGAGCAGCAGGGCCAGGGTCGACTTGCCTGCGCCGTTGGGTCCGAGTACGGCCAGCGCCTCGCCGGCGCGTACCGCACAGTCGGTGGCGGCCAGCCGGGGCGGCAGGCCGAGCCGGTCGGCGGTGAGCAGCACCTCCCCGGCGGGGGAGGGGGCGTGTCGGGG
>NZ_SMJY01000149.1:0-15523 GCF_004348355.1 Micromonospora sp. KC721
CCCGGGCAGCACCCGGGCTACGCCCCGCCGCCGCCCGCGCCCGGCTACCCGCCGCAGCCCGCGTACGGCCACACCGGGCACCAGCAGCACCACGGTCACCACGGGCACTACAAGCGCAAGAAGCAGAAGAGCTTCCTGGACGACCTGTTCGGGTGAGCCGCCCGCCGTGGGCCGGGCCACCGGCCCACGGCACCGCCCACCCCGGTCGCCGCTGGGCAGCCGACCCGGCCCGCCTGCCGAACGGGGCAGGCCGTGGCAGGCTGCACCCATGACGCCGACCGAGCGGCACGAGGCGCTGACCCAGGCGTACCAGGGGATCACCGACGTGGTCTCCCCGTTGGACGACGCCGACCTGCAACGACCCACCCGTTGCCGGGGCTGGCTCGTCGCCGACCTGCTCTGCCACGTGCTCAGCGACGCCCAGCGCGCCCTGGTCGCCCTGGCCAGCCCCGCCGACGGTCCGCCCGACGTGGACGACGTCAGCTACTGGCGGTCCTTTCCGCCCGGCGGCGACCAGGCCCGACACGCCTGGCGGGCACGCCGGTTCGCCGCCGCGTTCGACCGACCCACCGGCGTGGTCCGGCTCTGGTGCGACACCGCCCCTGCCGCCGTCCGCGCCGCCGCGGCCGCCGACCCGGCCGGCTGCGTCACCACCCAGGGGCACGTGCTGCGGGTACCGGACCTCCTGGCCACCCTGACCACCGAGGCCACCGTCCACCACCTGGACCTGGTCGTCGACCTGCCCGACGCGCCACGGCCCGGCCCACTCGCCACCGCGGTCGCGGTGGCGACCATGGACGGCCTGGTCAGCGACGAGGCCGTCCGCCCCGCCGCCTGGTCGGACGGCGACTATCTGCTCAAGGCGACCGGCCGGGTGCCGCTCACCGACCGGGAACGGTGGGAGCTGGGCGAGGCGGCCGGCTGGTTCCCACTGCTCGGTTGAGCGGCGACGCGTTCGAGCAACGCTCCCCACCACAGTCGGCCATCGTCCGCGCGGCGACTTCCGCCTTGCCAGGCGGCGCCGTTGCGGCGATCACTTCCTCCCTTGTCACGAGAGTCAACCCGCGCCCGACCCTGGTCATACGACGGCCATGTCCACGAAGCGGGAGAGATGAAGTTGAGCCGCCACCGTTATGGAGTCCGTCGGCCCGTTCCGATGCTTGGCGACGATGAAATCCGCCTCGCCGGCCCGGGGCGACTCCTTGTCGTAGTAGTCGTCGCGATGCAGAAGGATCACCACGTCAGCATCCTGCTCAATGGAGCCTGACTCACGCAAATCGGACAGCTGCGGCCGCTTGTCCGTACGCTGCTCCGGACCACGGTTCAGCTGACTCACCGCGATGACCGGGCACTCGACCTCCTTGGCCAGCAGCTTCAGGCCACGGGAGAGGTCCGCGACCTCCTGTTGACGGCTCTCGGTCCGCTTCGGCGAGGTCATCAGCTGGAGGTAGTCAACCACGATCATCTTGAGGTCGTGCTTCTGCTTGAGCCGCCGCGCCTTGGCCCGGATCTCCATCAGGTTCATGCTCGGCGTGTCGTCGACGAAGAGTGGGGCCTCACTGATCTCGCCCATGCAGCGGGCCAGCTTGGTCCAGTCGTCGTCGGAGAGCTGGCCGCTGCGCAGCACGTGCAGGGGGACGCGGGCCTCGGCCGAGAGAAGTCGCATGACGATCTCGACCTTGCTCATTTCCAGCGAGAAGATCGCTGCCGCCTGGTTGGCACGGATGGCGGCGTTGCGCGCGAAGTCCATGCTCGCCGTGCTGTTGTGCGTGGGGATCATCGACCGGCCGGCGAGGTACAGGTGCTCCTCGTTGTCGACGGTCACACACCGTACCGGCACGCTGGGCACGGGTCGCACGTCGACCACGTACCGGAAGGTGCTCTGCGGGTAGAAGCTCAGGGTGTACGCCGCCGACGAGGCGACGCGCCCCCGTACCGGCTGCTCGGTGACCGTGCAGTGGTAGCCGAGGCTCCCGATCAGCTCCCGGACGCCCTCGGCCAGCCGCCTGGACGTCGCGGTGTACTGGACGTGTCCGGTGGCGGCGACCGTCCCGGCGGTGTCCATCAGGCCGGCGAGCAGGGCACGCCGCTGGGCCTCCGACGCCCGGAGGTACTGCTGCGGGATGTGCGTCTCTCCTCCCGCCACGCCAGCCAGGCAGCCGTCCCCGCTGGTGCCGGCACTGCCGTCGCCGAGCCGGACACCCAGGGTGTACGGCTCGACGGGTAGCTCCCGCTCCGGCAGTTGCAGCGGGCCGCAGTTGCGCACGGTGTGGTTGAGCCGACCGTCCGGTCCGGTGCGCAGCGTCGCCGCGATCTCCGCGGTGGTGACCACGTCGTCGTGCCGGCCCACGGGGTACAGCAGGTGACTGGGCGCGGGAGCGATCAGGCCGGTGGGCGCGGTCAGGGTGACCGGTCGCGGATGGCCACCCACCACCGGCTGCGCCGCACGCACTGCTGCTGGCGAGAAGCTCGGCCGGTGGTGGCGCACCTGCTGCCCACGCCGACGACGGCTGGCCCGGGTGGTGGTCTTCCACAGGTGCTCGGCGTCCGCCACGATCACGCTGCCGTCGGAGAACTCCACCTCGTAGCAGGGGCGGTCGTACCTGACGTCGAAGGCGGCGGTGACGGTCGTCGGCGTGCCGTCGGCGGCGAGTAACCGGTCACCCACCGCCACCTCGCCCATGGTGGTCCAGCCGTCGGGCGTGGGCAGCGGGGTGTCGAGGGCGAGCGCCTTGCCCAGACCGGGACGCCCGGCCACGATGATCAGCTGCCCCGGGTGCAGGCCGTTGAGCAGCCGGTCGAGGTCGGTGAAGCCGGTGGGCACCCCGGTCATCACGCCGCCCTGCGCGCCCACCGCCTCGATCTCGTCGAGCGTGGGTTGGAGCATGTCGGCCAGCACGGCGAAGTCTTCGCTGACGCGCTTCTCGGTCACCTCGTAGACGGCCTGCTGGGCGAGGTCGACGATGTCGTCGACGTCACGGCTGCCGCCGTTGGCGGTGCCGTAGCCCAGCTGCACGATCTTGGTGCCGGCCTCGACCAGCCGACGGAGCACCGCCCGCTCGCTCACGATCCGGGCGTAGTACGCCGCGTTCGCTGCCGTCGGCACGGCGGCCATGCAGGTGTGCAGGTAGGGAGCGCCACCGATCCGGGCGAGGTCGCCGGAGTCGGCCAGGGCCGCCGCGACGGTGATCGCGTCGGCCGGCTCGCCCCGGCCGTAGATGTCCAGGATGGTGTCGAAGATGGTCGCGTGGACCGGCCGGTAGAAGTCGTTGGTCTTCAGGATCTCGACGACGTCGGCGATGGCGTCCTTCGAGAGCAGCATGCCGCCGAGGACGCACTGCTCGGCGGCCACGTCCTGCGGTGGTGTCTTCTCGAAGTGCCCGTCCCGTGGTGCAGGAGGCGGACCGCCGGCCCGGGGCTCCGCCCGCATGTCGTCGGTGACCGACACGGATCCCCCTCCACTGCAGGTCGAGTCCCAGCTAGGCCGGGTATGACGACTTCCGATCGGACCGGTTCGGTCGATCGGGGGCATCGCGCGACCGGTCGGTGCCCCACGATACGGAACCCGAGGTCAGGCCTCCAACAGCACCGGTGGACGAGCCTCGGGACAACCTGTGGACGCGGGCGCACAAGCATGTGCACGGCCTGTGCACAGCCTGTGGAAAACCAATGGGGAATTCGGCTCAAAGGCGGTCTGACCTGCCGATATACAATCCCCACCCTGTGGACGAGTATTTTCCGCCAAGGCCCCGGCGTGGTTCGTCCCGTACTATCTCCTGCAAACGGCTACACCTGGACAGCGGATTGCACTTTCGGTTGAGAAGGGTCACGCTCCGGCCGTGAGTTACCGGGACTGGGAGCGCGGGGAGGGCAGCCCGCGCGAACGTCAGTCGATCACTGCGTGGGACGACCCCGGCGAGCCGGTGCCGGCCGCCCCGTACCCCACCCGCGCGGACCGCCGCCGTACGCCCAGTCGACGGCGGGCGATCGAACGTGGCCAGGATGAGCCGTCCGACCCCTACCTGCCACGGTGGGCGGTGGAGTCGGGGATCGCCCACGCCGACGGCCGGGGCCGGCACGCCGCCCCGGACGACGATGACGATGGTGACGACAATCGGTCGGCCTCCCGGCCGGGTCGGCGGGCGGCGGGTCGGCGCGGCGAGCGGGCCTGGGGAGAGTTGCGGGCGATCGGCGCGGCGGCCGAGCTGGACGACCACACCCGGGAGTGGACGTTCGACCGTCCACAGCAGGAGCAGGGGTACGTGGGCAGCCGTCGCGCTCAGGACGACGTGGAGGACGCCCCCGTGTCCGGGGCGTCCCCGACAGCCCGTCCCCGCCGGTCACCCTCCCGCCGTCCGCAGGTGATCTGGTCCGGGGTGGATGAGTCCGAGGGTGGGCCGGACGCGGACGACCGGGAACCGGAGCGGCCTACCCGGCGCAGCCGGCGTGCCTCCGGCGAGTCCCCGTCGCGGTCGGCCGACTCCTGGCGACGAGCGAAACCGACCAGCGACACGTGGAGCCGGGCCGAACTCACCAGCGACCCCTGGGGCCGGGAGGAGCCGGCGACCGACCCGTGGAGCCAGGCCGAACCCACCACAGGCTCCTGGAGCCAGGCGGAACCCACCACAGGCTCCTGGAGCCAGGCCGAACCCACCACAGGCTCCTGGAGCCAGGCGGAGTCCGGCACCGGTTCGTGGCGTCGGACGGCACCGGACGCCGAGCCGGAACCGGAGTACCGGCCGGCGGTGGATCCATGGGACGCGTCGGGCGTACACACCTGGCAGCGTTCCGGGGAGAATCGCTGGGACCGGCCGGGCGCGGCGGGTTGGGAGGACAGCACCGCACAGTGGGACCGGTTCACCGACACGGCACCGTGGGATCGGGCCGGTGCCGCGCGGCGGTCGCGCGGGGCGGACGCCCCGGGCTGGGACGAGGACGACGGCGAGCGTGTTGACGCGTCGCGATCGGTGCAGCCGACGACGGGCGAGGGCTTCCCCTGGTCGGCGCAGCCGGAGACGTTCTGGTCGGGCACCCGGCTCGCCGAGGACGATCCGAGGTGGGTGGATCCGCCGGCGTCGGCACCGCGTTCGCCGGCGGTGACGTACACCGCGCCGCGGGCTCGGGCGACGCCGCGCCGTCGGGCGGCGCCGGTGGCCGCACCGTCCTGGCGGGACCGGATCGAGTCGGTCGGCGGCGGGGCGTGGAACCGCCGGCTGGAGGACGACCTGCTCGACCCGGATCCGGGTGGCCCGTTGCGTCCGCTGGTCTTCACGACCGCGTGCTACGTGGTGCCGGCGGTGTTGGCCTTCCTGTGGGTGCTCACCCTGAGCGGTCAGGTGCCGGCCGGATGTGTCACCGACATCAGCGGCGGCGGTTGCGATTCACCCCGGACGCAGGCGCTCACCTCCCTGATGTCGGGAGCCCCGCGATACGGGTTGGCGTTCATGAGCAGCCTGCTGATCGCCGGGCTGCTGCGTAGGGTCGGGACGACCTGGCGGCCGGCGACGGTGGCGCTGGCGTCGGCGGTGGTCGGCGGTGGCCTGTCGACCGTGATGATCAGCGCGATCACCGGTCAGCCGATCGGCTGAGTCGAGCCGCCGGGGGCGTACCGGACGGCGCTGCTGTCTTGGCACGCTGCCGCTGCTGGGCGGCGGATGCGACGAGTGTCCGGTGGCCCCTGGCAGGGCCGGTGGTCGCGAATGCGGCAGGGCCCGCACCGGAAATCCGGTGCGGGCCCTGCCGTCGTACGGTCGGGTTGTCAGCCCTGAACGACGTTGAGGTCGAACTTGGCGGTCACCTCGGGGTGCAGCTTGATCCGCACCGGGTAGGAGCCGATCGACTTGATGTGACCGGGCAGCTCCAGCCGACGGCGGTCCAGGGCCGGACCACCGGCCGCCTTGACGGCGTCGACGATCTCGGTCGGAGTGACCGAGCCGAAGAGCCGGCCGCCGTCGCCGGCGCGGGCCTTCAGGCTCACCTTGAGGCCCTCGAGCTGGCCCTTGACCTCGTTGGCGTGACCGAGGTCGCGGATCTCACGGGCCGAACGGGCCCGCTTGATCACGGTGACCTGCTTCTCCGCGCCCTTGGTCCAGAGGATCGCGAAGCCCTGCGGAAGCAGGTAGTTCCGGCCGTAGCCGTTCTTGACCTCGACGATGTCGCCGGGGGCACCGAGACCGGAAACTTCCTGGGTCAGGATGATCTTCATTTCGGCGCCTCCTCTCAGCGAGCCGTCGCGGTGTACGGCAGGAGCGCCATCTCACGGGCGTTCTTGACCGCACGGGCGATCTGCCGCTGCTGCTGCGAGGTGACGCCAGTCACCCTCCGAGCGCGGATCTTGCCGCGGTCGGAGATGAACTTACGCAGCAGCGCGGTGTCCTTGTAGTCGATGTAGGTGATCCCGTCCTTGTCGAGCGGGTTCACCTTCTTCTTCGGCTTGCGAAGTGCCGCAGCCTTGGCCATTGCTCTTGCTCCTGGTTTGCGATCGCGGGCGCTCGGCGCCATTAGAACGGAGGCTCCTCGTCGAAGTTTCCGCCCGAACCACCGCGGGAGGGAGCGGGGGCAGCCGAAGCCCAGGGGTCGTCGAAGTTGCCTCCGCCGCCACCCTGACCACCGCCACCACCGAAGCCGCCGCCACCGCCACCGGAGCGCGACATCTTCTGCACCTTCGCCGTGGCGTAGCGCAGCGACGGGCCGATCTCGTCGACCTCGAGCTCGATGACGGTGCGCTTCTCACCCTCACGGGTCTCGTAGGACCGCTGACGCAGCCGGCCCGACACGATCACACGGGCGCCGCGCTGCAGCGACTCGGCGACGTGCTCGGCGGCCTGACGCCAGACCGTGCACGCGAGGAACAACGGCTCGCCGTCCTTCCACTCGCCAGACGCCTTGTCCATGAACCGGGGCGTCGAGGCGACCCGGAACTTGGCGACCGCGGCCCCCGAGGGGGTGAACCGCAACTCGGGGTCATCGGTCAGGTTGCCGATGACCGTGATGGTGGTGTCTCCTGCCATGACCATCTCCTCGCGCACTCATCGTTCTGCCGTACAGGCTCTCAGAGCCCTCCGACAGCACCGGTGAGGCTGATCCGGGCGAACGGGTTGAATGCTTAGCGCATCTCCGGCCGGATGACCTTGGTACGCAGCACGGATTCGTTGAGCCGCAGCTGGCGGTCCAGCTCGGCCACCGCCTCCGGCGTCGCCTGGAGGTCGATGACGGCGTAGATGCCTTCGGCCTTCTTGTTGATCTCGTACGCGAGGCGCCGGCGGCCCCACACGTCCGTCTTCTCCACCGAGCCACCCGCGGTCCGGATCACGTTCAGGTACGTGTCGAGCGACGGGGCGACGGTGCGCTCCTCGAGACTGGGGTCGAGGATCACCATGACTTCGTAATGACGCAAGACGTACTCACCTCCTGTGGGCTTGGCGGCCACGGTCCTTCCGTGGCAGGAGGTCTGCGTCGTGGCCCACTCCCGGGCCGGGGGAACCCGGCCGGACGCGGACAACCGGACCAGGATACCCGGCCCGGACGATCATGACCGGGCAGGCTGGACCGGCCGGACGGGCGTGGCGACAGGGGCCCGCTCCGGCTCCGGTGAGCCGGCGGCGGGCCCCTGTCCACGGGGGCCGCGGGGCGTCCCGTCCGCATTCCTTGGGTGGGACCTGGGGAGGAACGACCACACCGATGAGGTTGGATCGAGAACGCCCCGCGGAGCTTTTCCTGTTGTTGTCCGACGATACAACGGCTCTCGTGCCGATATGGCGGAATTGCCGCTATTCATCCCTGCTGCCCGTACACGGTCGACCGGAAAGTCCACCGTCGATCCCACTCCGCTCAACGACCGCCCGGCTGGTCGGTGACGCCCCCGCCGCGACGCCGCACGACCGTCACGCCGGGAGTCGGTGCTGCGACGTAGGCTCCCCTGCATGCGTATCGGAGCCCATATCGACCAGGCCGACCCGCTGGCGGAGGCGGCCGCCCGTTCCGCGGAGGCGGTGCAGTTCTTCCTCGCCGACCCCCAGGGCTGGAAGGCCCCGAAGGCCCGGGAGGACGCCGACCGGCTACGTGCCGCCGAGGTCGACCTCTACGTCCACGCCCCGTACGTGATCAACGTGGCCACGCTGAACAACCGGATCCGGATTCCGAGCCGCAAACTCCTGCTCGGCCACGCCAACGCGGCGGCCGAGATCGGCGCTAAGGGCCTGATCGTGCACGGCGGGCACGTCAACGCCGGGGACGACCTCGCCAAGGGCTTCGACAACTGGCGCAAGACCTTCGCCTACGCAGCGGAGTCGGGTGGGTTTCCGGTGCCCGTCCTGATCGAGAACACCGCCGGCGGCGAGAACGCCTGCGCCCGGCGGCTCGACGCGTTGGCCCGGCTCTGGGACGTTCTCGGCGACCACGAGGTCGGCTTCTGTCTGGACACCTGTCACGCCCACGCCGGCGGCGAGGAACTGCTCGACCTGGTCGACCGGGTCAAGGCGATCACCGGACGGATCGACCTGGTGCACGCCAACAACTCCAAGGGCGGCTTCAACTCCGGACAGGACCGCCACGACAACCTGGCCGGCGGCACCATCGACCCGGAGCTGGTGGTGGCGGTCATCCGGGCGGCCGGAGCACCGGTGATCGTGGAAACCCCCGGCGGCGTGTCGGGGCAGGCGGCGGACATCGCCTTCCTTCACGACCGACTCGGCACGGGGGTTTGAACCGGTGACCACCGACACCAGCGACAGCGGGCAGCCGACCGACCGGTCCGATCCGACCACCGGCCCGGACAGCGCCACGACCCCGGATCGTTCGAGCACCGCCCCGGACGGTCCGGGCACCGCCACCGGCAACGCACCGACGACCGGTGGTGCCGCGACGACCGGTGGCGCCGCGACGACCAGCGCGGATACCGCCGATCCGGGCGCAGGGCGTACCGGGACGACCGAGCCCGCCGGGAAGGCGACGGCGAGCGAACAGCGGGACGCCGAACCGGCGGATCGCTGGTCGGCGTTCGCTCCCGCCGCCGAGCCGGTGCCGGGCCGCCCCGCTCGGGCGGTACGCGCGGTGGGGCGCCTGCTGGTGCACGAGTGGCTGCTGGCCGCTCTCGCCTCGTTGGCCCTCGCCGTCGGGATGACCTGGCCGGCGCTGCGGTACCCGCGCTACACGCTGCCCCAGGACTACTGGGACCCGAGCCTGCAGGCATGGCAGATGGCCTGGTCCGGGCACGCCCTGCGGAACGAGCCGAGCCGGCTGTTCCACTCGAACACGTTCTTCCCGGAGAGCTGGAGCTTCGCCTTCTCCGACATGCTGCTCGGCTACGCCCCGGCCGGCATGATCGGCACCGGGCCGGAGGCGGCGCTGCTCCGCTACAACATCATGTTCGTGCTGGCCCACGCGCTCGCCACCTTCGGGGCGTACGTGCTGGCCCGGCAGCTCGGCGCGGGCCGGGCCGGCGCCGCGGTGGCCGGGGTCAGCTACGCCTACGCCCCGTGGCTGCTCGCCCAGGCGGGCCACCTGCACATTGTCTCCAACGGCGGTATCCCGCTGGCGCTGGCCATGCTGGCCCGGGGGCACGGCTGGTCGCTACGCCACGGGTACCGCCCACAGCGGCGGCACACCGGTTGGGCGTACGCCGGGTGGGTGGTGGCCGCCTGGCAGCTCAGCCTGGGCTTCGGCATCGGCCTGGTGTTCGCGTACGTCCTTGCCGGGATCGTGCTGGTCGCGGCGCTGACCTGGGCGCTGCGGCGGTGGGTCGTGCGGCCGGTACGGCACCCGTTCGGGCGGCGGCTGTTCGTCGCGGACCTGCTCGGTGGACTGCTCTTCGCCGGGGTGGGCCTGCTGCTGGCGATCCCGTACTTCAAGGTCGCCGAGCTGCACCCGAACGCCGAACGGACCCTCGGTGAGATCGACATCTACTCCCCGCCGGCGATGGGGTTCCTCACCGCCCCGGCGGAGTCGCGAGTCTGGGGCGGGCTGCACGAGGGGGCACGCCAAATGCTGTCCTGGCCCCCGGAGATGACCCTGCTGCCGGGCTTCGTGCTGTACGCGCTGGCCCTGGGGGGGCTGTTCTTCTCGGTCTGGCGGCTACGGCACCGGCTGCTGCTGCTCGCCGGCGTACTGGTCGGCATGGTGCTGTCGATGGGTACGAAGTTCTTCGGCGGCACCTATACCTACGCGCTGCTCTTCGACCACCTGCCCGGCTGGAACGGGCTGCGTACCCCCGGCCGGTTGATGCTCTGGACCACCCTGCTGCTCGGCCTGCTCGCGGCGGGCGCGGTCAGCGCGCTCGCCGAGCGGATCCGGGAGGTCGCCGCCGCGGGCGCTCCCGCCCGACCCACGCCCTGGCTGCGGGTGGCCGCGGTGCTGCCGGTGCTGCTGGTCGCGGTGGAGGGACTGAACGTCACGCCGCACCCGGTGGTGCCCGAACAGCCGGCGGTGATGCGCACCGTGGACGGCCCGATGCTGGTGCTGCCGAGCAGCCAGAACCTGGACCAGCCGGTGATGCTCTGGACGACCAGCCGGTTCCAGGACGTGGTCAACGGCGGCAGCGGCTTCACCCCGACGCAACTCGACGACGTACGCCGGGTGACCGCCGCCTTCCCCGACGACACCAGCGTGCGGTACCTGCGCACCCTCGGCGTCCGCAACGTGGTGCTGCTGCGCGACCAGATCGTCGGTACGCCGTGGGAGACCACCGTGGACGCCCCGGTCGACCAGCTCGGCATCACCCGTGAGGAGGTCGGCGACGCGGTCGTGTTCCGCCTCTGAGCCGGTCGCGCCGGTCAGGTGTGCGCCGTGGCGGGCAACTGCTTCGGGGCGTGGCCGGTCCGGCGGGCGGTCAGCCAGGGTGCGTCGGGGGCGCCGTCGAGGACGCCGCCGTCCGGGTCGTCGGCGTAGGTGCGGCGCACCGCGTCCCGCTCCGGGTGCAGGATGTCCTGGACGACCAGCACGCAGAGCAGCACGACCGTGCCGAGGCGCAGCGTCGCGGCGAGCACGAACACCCCCTCGGGGAAGACCGGCCGGCTGGTGGCCGCGCCGAGCAGCTCACCGTAGAACGCGACGAAGTAGCCGACCTCGGCGAGCTGCCAGGCGAGGAAGGCCCCCCAGCGAGGTCGGGCCAGCACGACCAGCGGCAGCAGCCAGAGCACGAACTGCTGCGACCACACCTTGCTGAAGATCAGGAACGCGGCGACCACCAGGAAGGCGAGCTGGGCCAGCCGCGGCCGGCGCGGCGCCCGCAGGGCCAGCACGGCCACGCCGAGGCAGGCCAGCCCGAACAGGGCGTACGACAGGTAGTTCAGGGTCGGGATGTTGGCGTTCAACCACTGGAACGGCCCCTGGTCGCCGGGCGCGCCGCTGTTCACCTTGCCGTCCAGGTACCGCCCGATGTACCAGAGCGTCCCCCAGTCGATGGGCCGTTCGGTGTTCAGCTCGAAGAAGCGGTCCCAGTTCTCGCGGTACGGGATGGCGGCCGGCAGGTTGACCGCGACGAGCGCCACCAGGGCGGTGCCGATGGCGGTCAGCGCGGCGCGCAGCCTGCCGGCGCGCAGGGCGAGCACCAGAATCGGGCCGAGCACGAACAGGGGCCACATCTTGGCCGCCCCGGCCAGGCCGAGCAGCACACCGGCCAGCGCCGGGCGGCGTCTGGCCCAGGCGGCCAGCCCGAAGGCGGCCAGCCCGATGGCGAGGAAGTCCCAGTTGACCGTGGCGGTGAGCAGCAGCGCGGGCGCCAGGGCGAAGAGCGCGGCATCCCAGGGTCGCCGGCGGCGCAGGGCGAGGATCATCGCGACCGTCGCCACCGCCAACGCGCCGAGCGTCAGCGCGTTCAGGTTGTAGAACCACTGGCCCTGGTTGAGCTGCGGGTCGTCGACGCCGAGGGCGTGCACCGGTAGGCCGAGCGCGCCCATGAAGTAGCCGGTGAGCACCGGGTACTCGACGGGGTGGTCCCGGTAGGGGACCTTGCCCTCGTTGAGCCCTTCGGCGTAGTAGAGGGCGAGCACGTCGGTGTAGCAGAACCGGGTGTACTGCACGTTGTTCTGCCAGGCGCCGTCCTGGCAGGGCGACTTCTGAACCCAGTGCAGTGCCAGGGTCAGACAGGCCAGCGCCAGGACGATCCGGGTGGCCGTCCAGAACCGCCGTTCCCGGTTGGCGGGCCGGTCCAGGGCGACGGCGTGGTCGCCGAGGGGGCCGCCGATCGCCTCGGAGAGGCCGCGGACGAAACCGTCCGACCGGGACGGGTGGTCGCTGCTCCCGGCGTCGTCGATGCCGGCCGTCGACTGGGTGCTCATGGAGAGGCATCCTGCCGTACGCCGGGGCATTTCGTCCCGCTCCGGCGGGCACGAACCTTGAAATCGACGCACATCGAAGCATCCGCGCTTGCCGCGAAAGCACGACGGCGGCCGGCCCGTCGAAGGGCCGGCCGCCGTCGGCGGACGCCTGGCTACTCGCGCAAACGCGGAGTGGTGGGCGGTAGCAGGCCGCCACCGGTGCCCCCGCCGTCCCCGCCCTGGTTGCGCGGGCCGGGGCCGTTCGTTCCGTCGCCCTCGTCGTTGTCGCCGCCGTTGTTACCGCCGTTGTTGCCGCCGTTGTTGTTACCGCCGTTGTTGCCGCCGCCGTTGTTGCCGCCGTTGTTGCCGCCGCCCAGCTGGCAGACCAGGTCGAGCGGCGGGCAGTTCGACTGCCCGGCCGGCGGCTCAGTCGGTGGCGGCGCCTCTCCGTTGCCGGAATCCGCGTCACCGACGTTCGCGGCAGGCGGGAAGGTGAACTTCTCGGCACCATTGAGGGCGGCGTCCATGATCCGCTCCCAGATCTCGCCCGGCATCGAGGATCCGGTGATGTCCCTGCCGTTGTTCAGCTTGAGGGCTTCCCGCTTGCCCTTGTTGCCGACCCAGACCGCGGTGGCGAGCTGCGGGGTGTAGCCGATCGTCCAGGCGTCGCCGTTGCTCTTGCTGCCGTCCCGGAGCTCCCAGGTGCCGGTCTTGGCGGCGGCCTCGCGTCCGTCGTCCAGCCGGTGGTTGATCCGGCCCGGGTAGTCCTTGAGCACGTCGGTGACGTCGGCCACCACGTCTGGGTTGATCCGCTGCTTCGGGTCTAGCTTCTCGCCGCCGAGCTTCTCCCACTTGCCGGTGTCCTTGTTCTGCTTCTCGGCCGAGAGCAGGAAGTGCGCCTTGTTGTAGACGCCCTTGTTGGCGAAGGTGGCGATGCCATTGGCGTGGTCGAGCACCGTGATCGGGTACTGGCCGTAGGAGACCACGTGGTAGAAGGGGTCCGGGGCCACGTCGCTGGCCTTGGCCTTGGTCAGGTCGTACCCCTTCGGCGGGTTGGTGTCCGTCCGCCACATCATGCTCACACCGGCCTTCTTCGCCATGTCGACGATCTTGTCCGGCCCGATGTCGAGGCTGACGTGGTAGAAGGGCACGTTCAGTGACTTCAGGGTCGACTCGCGCAGGGTGCAGGAGTCGCCGCAACTCGGGTTGTCGGTGCCCGCGTTGCTGACCCTGAACTTGACGCCGTCGGGGGTGAAGGCCCGCCCCTTCCAGCGTGAGTCGATGGACTTGCCCGCCTCGATCGCCGCCGCCAACGTGTAGATCTTGAAGCTGGAGCCCGGCGAGTGCCCGCCGGTGATGTTGCCGGCCGCGTCGGTGTTCTTGCCGGCGTAGTCGATGCCGGTGCCGTCGTCGCCGCCGTAGTAGCCGAGCACCCGGCCGTAGCGCGGGTCGATCGAGACGGCGGCGGCCATGATGTTCTTCCGCGCGCCGTCCAACTCCGAGCCCTTGCTGCTGCGCTGGGCCGCCTTGAGGATGGCGTTCTGCACCTTCATGTCGATGGTGGTGCGGATGCGGTAGCCGCCCTCGCGCAGCATCGTCGCGCAGAGCGGCTTGCGGTCGGTCGCCTCCGCCTCGTTGTCGGTGCAGAGCTTCTTCTCCCGCATCTCCGGCACCAGGTAGTTGATCACGTTGCCGATCGGGTTGTTCACACCGAACTTCTGCCCGGCCCGCGACTCCTTCGGCGTCTGCAGCGTCTTCTCCGGGTACGCGGAGGGGCGTTTCGCCGGGTCGAGCCAGCCCTCCGCCACCATCGCGCCGAGGACGTAGTTCCACCGGTCCTTGGCATCCGTCGGGTTGACCGCCGGGTCGTACCCCTTGTGCCCCCCAGGGGTGAGGCTCGCCTCCGGCTGCTTGATCAGCGCCGCCAGCACCGCCGCCTCGGCCACGTCGACCTTGTTGATGGGCTTGCCGAAGTACGCCTGCGCCGCCGCCTCGATGCCGTACGCGTTGCGCCCGAAGTAGATCGTGTTCAGGTAGTGCTCCATGATCTGGGGCTTGCTGAACTGATCATTGAGCTTGGAGGCGACGATCGCCTCCTTCACCTTGCGGCCATACGAATCGTCCTTCAGGCTCCGGTAGGCGTTGCGGGCGTACTGCTGGGTGATGGTCGAGGCACCCTGCTTGTCGCCGCCGGTGAGGTTGTTCCAGGCGGCGCGGGCGATGCCCTTGTAGTCCACGCCGGAGTGCTGGTAGAAGTTCCGGTCCTCCGCCGCGGCCACCGCGTGCTGCACGTACTCTGGAATCTGGCCGATCGAGACGAAGGTACGGTTCTGCTCACCAACCTTGGCGATCTGCGTCTTGTTGTCGTTGGCGTAGATGGTGGTGGCCAGCGGCAGCTTGATCTGGTCGGGCATCACCATGTTGGTGGAGTAGTAGGTGAAGCCGATCACGCCGATGCCGGCGAGCATGATGAAGACCGCGAACGAGGCGATGAGCATGTTGAGCCGTCGGCGCTTCTTCGCCCGGGCCACCCCCTCCGGACCACCGGTGCCACGTCCGCCGCGTCCCGGCCCACCAGGGTCGCCCGGGCCACCGCCCGAGATGGACGCGACGCCCGCGCGCCCGCCGACCGACGCCGCGCCGACACTGGCCCGACCGCCGACCGCGGCGGAACCGACGCTCGCCCGGCCGGGGGCCGGGGAGACCGGCACCGAGGCCCGGCCCGCGCCGGCGCGACCGCCCGGAGCCGGGGAGACCGGCACCGTGGCCCGACCCGACCCGGCGCGACCGCCCGGAGCTGGGGAGACCGGCACCGAGGCGCGGCCCGAGCCGGCGGCACCGGGTTGGCGCGGCGGCACCGAGGCCGACGCCCGGCCGGCGGGTGTGCCGCCGCCCGAGCCGACCGAGGCACGTCCCGAGGGGGCCGCGCCGGAGCTGCCGTTCGAACCCGGCACCTGGGCCCGCGCACGCGGGGAACTGGGATCGCCGTACGAGTTCATTCCTCACACCCTGCCGGTCGCGGTGGGGCGCGGGGGCGCCACCACCGGGTTGCCGTGAGTTGACACACGTGGTGCCGCGCCCCGGGAGGGCCGGGGGAGCACCGCAATATCCGCACCAATGGGGCTAATCGGGCTATCGAGCGATCCGTCCGGCGTGCCGTCGTGGACGGCACCGGGATGGACCGGTCGAGCCAGGATCACCGTTGCGCCTCTCGCCTTCGCCCAGACACCGAGCCGGGGCCCGGGGCGGTCAGACCGCCCGCCGCGCCC
>NZ_SMJY01000014.1:0-55457 GCF_004348355.1 Micromonospora sp. KC721
GTGTGGGAGGTGGGGATGGCTGTTAGCGCTAACATGCGGGGTGGTCCGATTGTGGCGGGCGGCAATCCGCTCGTCAACGGCCACTTCACCGGCACCATCGGGCACGCTCGCGCCGGCCGACGCGTTCCCCGGCCGGGCGTCCATGCGGTGCGGCCGGCGTGCCGGTGTGGGCCGCCACCGGTCGCCGCCGCTCACCTGGTCGCCCTCGCCATCGTCGGCTGCGACTCCCCGACACCCCCGGGGCGCGTACAAGCTGGGCAGCCGCCGCGACGACCCACAGGACGTGCAGCGGCGACTGGTCGCGGTCGCCGATTCCATCGTGGCGAGACTCTGACAGCACGACGACCCGCCAGAGGCCCCTACATTGGTCGGCGCCGTGTTCGCGGGCGTCCACCGTGGTGGGTGCCGGGCCGGGCGCGAACGCGACGAGGCCCGGTGAACTGCGGCAACGCTAGACGGGAGCATCGGTCAGCGACCGCCCAGGCCGCTGGACGGCAGGTTTCCCGCCAGATGGGTCCTCCCTCTGGAGGCTTTTCTTCCACGTTGCTTTTCCCGTCCCAGGAACGCTACTCCGCGTGAGATCCGCCGATGCCACCCTGTGCACGCAGGGCCAACTGGTGCTCCTGGGCGAGTGCCCGCAGCGCAGTGAAAGCCGCCTCGAACAGAACCAGCCGGGCGACCCAGGCACTGGCCAAGGCTTCCGTGGCAGTCTCACCGGAGAGCGACTCGATGTCGTACGCCGACAGCCGATCGGCCGCCCGGACATAAGGGGCGAGGTAATCCATGTCGAACTGGTCGTCGAGTTCACGTAACGCCACAAGCACCTGAACCAGTGCGGACCGGGCCGGCGCCCGCGGGTCGACCTGCCAGCCGAGTCGACTGATGCACTCGTCCACCTGCCCCCGGAGCCTCCCGACCTCCGCAGGCTCGTCCGGAGTCGGCGGCAGTGCGGCGAACAGCGCGTCGTTGACGGCGGCACAGAGCCCGGCCAGCGACATCTCCCGATCGTCGATGGCGGCCAGGATCCCGCGCACCGAGGCCAGACTGAAGCGGCCGACGACGGTGAGGACCTGGATCAACTGGAGGCGCGACAGGTGCCCCTCGTCGTAGTTCGCCTGGTTGCGAGCCGTACGGGCGCCGGGCGGAAGCAGGCCTTCCCGCAGGTAGAACTTGATGGTGGCAACCGGCAACCCGCTCCGCCTGCCAAGTTCCGAGATGCGCATCGAGCTCCGTGGGAAATGGTGACTCTACCTCCCGACAGTCTGCCACACCCACCCTCGTATCGCGATTGTCCGGTATGCGGCTGCTGGCCGAATCGTCACCGCGGCCGCCCGCCGGTAAATGGATAGCAGGACTGACTAATCATGCATTGTCCCGCTAGTCGGTGACTGCGCTGGGTGACATCGACACCGGGCTTAACTGTCACGATGAGTAATCACATGATCACGACCCATATTGCCGCCCGGACCTGGGTCGGCTAGCATCGGTTCAGTCATTGGGGCAACGATTCCCGGCGTCAATACCGTCACTCGTCGCACATGCCGGCCTGGCAGCGAAGAGCACATGAATAACTGTTGACGAAGCCGTGTTGCCGCACCCTGGGCAAAACATCTGGCAGTTCCGGGAAACCGTTGTCGAGGTGGCCATCGAAAAAGGGGGAGAAATTGACGGAGCCGAGCGAGAAAGCCGCCGAACGCGTCATCGAGTTCATGCACGACAATCTCGGTGAGCAACTCACGATTGACGACATGGCCCGGGCGGCACTGTTCAGCAAGTTCCACTTCTCTCGGATCTTCCAGCGAGCGACGGGGTTGTCGCCGGGTCGGTTCTTGTCGGCCCTGCGGTTGCAACGTGCCAAGCAGCTGCTGGTGTCCACGTCCCTGAGCGTGGCGGACGTCAGCCTCCGGGTCGGTTACGCCAGTGTCGGCACCTTCAGTTCCCGCTTCACCCGTAGCGTGGGCCTGTCACCGACGACGTACCGGCGGCTCGGAGGGTTCACCACGCGGGTGCCCGTCGAGGACGGACAGGCCATCGTCAACCGGCCAGCGGGCCGCGTCCAGGGCCGGCTGACATGTGCCCCGGAACTGCCGGGCAGCCGAATCTTCGTCGGCGTGTTCCCGGATCGCATCCCCGAGGGCCGACCGGTGCAGTGCTGCATCCTGGACCGGCCCGGGAAGTTCGTACTCGACCGGGTTCCCGCCGGGGTGTGGCACATCCTGGCCCACTCCGCCGCGGAGGAGCACACCGCGTCCCCGACCACCGGCACCCTGGTGGGCAGCCACGGCCCGGTGGTCGTCCGGCGGGACAGCGTTGTGGAGGTCGAGATGACCCTGCAACCGATGCGGATCATCGATCCGCCGGTGCTGCTCGCCCTGCTGGACGTTCGGCGCTCGGCCATCGAGCGGGTCGCCGCCGACCGCCGGCCGGTCGGAGTCAGCAGCCGCTGACCAGCCCACCACCCGGCCCGGCCGGGTACGACGGCCGTGCTTGATCGACTCCGTTCGGCGCAGATGGCGGTGTCCCGATGCAGGGACACCGCCATCTGCGGCACACGGCCGGGGCGGCCCGGCAGAGGGCCGGGCGGCCCGGCGGCCAGGAGGCCAGGCGGGCCTACCCGACCGCCGCGGTCAGTCCAGGGGCTCCACCCGCACCGGCAGCCCGCCCCGCACCCGCAGCGACAGCATCGGCTCGGGAACGACCTGGTGGGTCGGTACCCGGGTGAGCCGCAACTCCCGCGACACCAGGGCGAGAACGAAGGTGGCCTCCAGCATCCCCAGGTTGTTGCCGACGCAGAACCGGGGACCGGCCCCGAACGGCACGTACGCGTACCGAGGCCGGTCGGTCGGCCGGCCCGGGTCGAAACGCTCCGGGTCGAAGCGGTCCGGCTCCGGCCAGAACCCCGGATGGCGGTGCAGGGTGTACGGGCAGATCAGCACGTCGGCGCCGGCCGGCACGTCGTACCCGCCGACGGTGTCGGGCCCCTGTGCCTTGCGCGACAGCATCCACACCGGCGGGAAGAGCCGCATCACCTCGTGCAGCACCATCGTGGTGTACCGCAGCGCGTGCAGGTCCTCGTACGTCGGCAGCCGGTCCCCGAGCACCTCGACAGCCTCGGCGTGCAGCCGCTCCCGGACCTCCGGGTAGCGGTCCACCAGATAGAAGCTCCACCCCAGGGTGCTGGCCGTGGTCTCGTGCCCGGCCAGCAGCAGGGTGACCAGTTCGTCGCGCATCCGCTGGCGCCCCCGCCGGGGGTCCGCCTCCCGCCGGGTGGACTGGATCAGCCGGGACAGGGCGTCGTCCCCGTCGGGGTTCTGCCCGTCCCGCGCCACCCGCTCGGTCACCATCCGGTCGACCACGCCCTGCAGGTCCCGCCGGGCTCGCCGGAACCTCAGCTGCTTGGGCAGCGGCACCCACATCGGCACCATGCTCATCGTGGCCAGCTCGAACATGGCCTGGTCCTGCATCGCCTCGAAGGACCGACCGATCGAGTGGTACGCGCTCAGGTCCGTGTCGAGCAGGGTACGACCGAGCACCCCGAGGGTCAGCGCGGTCAGCTCCTGGATCAGGTCGACCGGACCGTCGCCGCGCAGCGCCCGGAGCCGGGCGACGAAGCCGGCCGCCTCCTCCGCCACCACCCCCGCCTGGCCGGCGATGCGCTTGGCCTGGAACACCGGCTGGGTGGCCCGACGCTGGGTGCGCCACAGCTCCCCCTCGCTGGTGAGCAGCCCGTCGCCCAGCGCCCGGCGGGCGTGCACCAGACCGATGCCCTTGTGATAGTTCTGGCTGTTGTCGGTGAGTACGTGCTTGGCGTGGTCGGGATGGTTGAAGAAGTAGAACGGCCGCGGCGGCGGCGCCAGCCGGACCGCGTCGCCGTACCGGTGGGCCGCCGACGACATCAGCCCGAGCCGGTCGGACCCGAACTTCCACAGTGTGCTGATCAGTTCCCGGCCACGCGGACCGGGCGGCACGGCGCGGACACCGGTGAGAGTCACCTCCGCACCTCGCTCCGGTCCGGCCCGACCTGACGGAACCGTCCCCGCAGGAACAGCATGGGCTCCTCCTCACTGAGCCGCTCCACCGTCAACAGCCGGCCGATGAAGATGGAGTGGTCACCGCCGTCGTACGCGCGCCAGAGCCGGCACTCGAAGCCGGCCAGGGCGCCGGAGATCAGGGGCGCCCCGGTGGCCCGGCCGGGCACCCAGTCGACCGTGTCGAACTGGGCCCGGCCGAGCGGCCGCCACCGGTTGGCGAAGTGCCGGGCGACGGGCTCCTGGCCCGCCGCCAGGACGGAGACCCCGAACGCGCCGGCGGCGTGCAGGGTGTCGTGCATGACCGCCTTCCGGTCCACGCAGACCAGGATCAGGGGCGGATCCAGGGAGACCGAGGTGAACGAGTTGGCGGTCATGCCGTGCGGTTCCTGCCCACCGACGGTCACCACGGTGACCCCGGTGGCGAACGTGCCGAACGCCCCACGCAGCTGTTCGGGGTCGACCAGCTCGCCGGTCGTCGGTTGATGGTTGACGGTCACGGTGGTCCTCCCTCCGCCCGCGGTCACGCCCGGTACGGCTGCAACGCGCGGACCAGTGGTTCCGGCACCCGGGCCGGGACGGTACGGGTGTTCGGTCCCCGCATGCAGGCCACCCGCTGCCGGCCCCGGGCGATCAGCGTCTCGCCGCCCCCGGGGTCGAGCCGGACGTAGTCGAAGCTGAACTCGATCTGCGTCTGCGCCAGGTCGACCAGGCGCATGCGGATCGACAGTTCGTCGAAGGCGGTGATCTCCGCGAAGAACTCGCAGTCGACCTTCAGGGTGAACAGCTTCAGGTCGTCCTGGAGTTCGGCCAGCACCTCCGGTGCGAGCCGCTTGAGGAACATCTCCCGGCACCGCCCCTGCCAGCGCAGGTAGTTGACGTAGTAGACGTTGCCGACGATGTTGGTCTCCTCGAAGCCGACCGTGTGCAGGTACTCGAAGTGGTCCGCCACGATCAGTCCTCCTTCCCGCACAGCACCGCGAAGACGATCGGCTCGGGCCGGTCGCGGAGGGTGGTCACCAGCGTCGCGATCCGCAGCGTGCCGCTGGCGAACACCAACCAGCCGTCCCGGCGTTCCTCGGACAGGGCCAGCGGGCCGCCCGTCGTCAGACCCGCCTTCTGCAGGCACTCCAGAGCGGTCCACACCCGGGTGGCGGCGACGTCGGCGCCCTCACCGGTCTCTACCGTGATCAGCTCGGCCAGGGGCCGGTGGCCACCGAGTAGCTGTCCCCAGTCCTCCGGGCTGCGCTGCGCCACCGGCTCGACGTCACAGCCGACCGGGCCGGTGGCCGCGACCGCCACCGTCAGCCCCGCGCCGTGCGCGGCGGAGACCCGGTGGTCCCCGTCGACGGAAGGCGCCCCGTCCGGCCGGTAGCGGAGTGCCACCGCGCGGCCCAGGGCCCGGCCCACGGCCACCGCGGTCCGTTCCCGACGGGCGGCGACGCCCTCGGCCGGATGGGCCGGGTCGTCCGGTTCCACCGCCACCGCGACCGCCGCACCGAGCAGGTCCCCCACGGCCCGTTCCAGGTAGGAACCGAGCAGCGGCGCGACCCAGGGGCCGGAGCCGTCCTTCTTGCGGACCGCCCGCAACCGCAGGCCAGCCCACCGCTCGACGACCTCGCCGGCGGCGTCGCGGACGGCGATGTCGTAGACGTAGGTGTCGCCGTCCCGGCTCCGTTCCGTGGCGCAGTACCGCAGTTGGCCGTCGGCCGGCCGGGCGCCCGACGGGACGATCCGCTCCACGCCCTGCGGCAGCAGGGTGCCGTCCGGGACGCAGACCTGGTTGCCGTGCATCAGCGCGTCCCGCATGCCGGGGTCGCCGAGCAGCAACTGGGCCGGCAGGAAGCTGGCGAACCAGTCGCCGTCCGCGACGACGGCCACGTCCGCGTCGACGTCGCGGGCCGCGGCCCGGTGGTACCGGAGCAGCCGCCGGAACCGGTCGCCCTGGAACAGGGTGTCGCCGTACAGGTCGCGTGCCGGGTCGAGCGGTACGACCGGCAGTCCGTCGCCGACCTGCTCCGGCGGTCCGGCGAGCACGCCGGGGTCACCGAAGCGCAGCCGGGCGCGGAAGTGGTCGGCCGCGAATCCGGTCTCGGCGCTGCGGATGGCGATGTCCACCGTGTCGTCGTCGGTGACGACACCCGCGATCCGGACGGTGGTGCTGCCGTCCGGCGGCACCACGATGGGCCGCAGGAACTCGGCCTGCTCGATGACGGGTACCGTGCTCCGGCCGGTCAACGCGGTGGCCACCTGGGTCATCGCCTCCATGCCGAACACCGCCGGGAACAGCAGGTTCCCGTCGAGCAGGTGGTCGGCGAGGTAGAGGTCGGCGCCCGGGCTGAGCGTGGTCTCGGTGACCAGCTCCACCTGGTGGTAGTGGACCAGGGGCTTGTCGACGAACCGGAGCAGCGGCAGCTCGGGCAGGTCGTAGCGGACGGTGCCGAGACCCTGGGTCCGGCCGCTGACCACGACCACCGAGGGGGCGTCCGGGTCGGTGACGAGCCGGCGCATCAGGGCCACGCCCTGGTCCAGCGAGACGGGCGTGACGCCCTCACGGGACAGGCTCTCCACCACCGACAGCCGCTCGCCCATGCCGACACCGGACCAGACCGACCACTCCACGCAGAGGCTGCGGCAGTCGGGGTGCCGGCGGCCGAAGTCGGCGGTCAGCTCCGCCAGCCACTCGTTGGCGGTCGCGTAGTGCGCCTCGCCCCGCAGCCCGGCCCGCCCGATGATGCTGCCGAAGGTGACCAGCAGCCGCAGCCGGTCCGGGTCGACCGCGTCGAGCACCGCCCGGAGGCCGCCGACCTTCGGGGCGAAGGTGCGCCGCACCGTGGCCATGTCCAGGTTCCCCAGGGCCGTCGGCTCGTTGCGGCCGGCTCCGTGCAGGACCGCGGTGACCGGACCGAGCGCGTCGGTCACCTCGGCCACCGCCTGCCGGACCTGTTCGGGGTCGGTGACGTCGGCGCGGGCGTAGTGCACCCGTACCCCGCCGGCCGCCATCCGCCTCAGGTTGTCGGCCAGTTCGGCGTCCTGGGCGGGGTCGGAGCGGCCGAGCACGGCCAGCCGGGCCCCGCTGTCCATGGCGAGCGCCAGCGCGCACTCGGCGGTGATGCCCTTGCCGCCGCCGGTGACCAGCAGGACATCGTCGTCGCCCAGGGGCGGGACGGACCGGGCCGGCCGGACCGGCATCGCCCGCAGGATGGGTACCCGGCGGACGCCGTCGGCGTCGTAGTGGACCTCGACGAAGTCCTCCGTCGCGGCCACCTCGTCGCGGATCCGTTCGGCGGTGACCACCGGCAGTGGCGCGTGTACGACGGTCACCCGCAGGTGGGGTGCCTCCAGGCGCAGGGTCTTGGCCAATCCCGCCGCGCCCCGACCGTCCTGCAGCAGCACGTACCGGGTGCCGGGGCCGCCGCCGAGCGCGGCGCGCGCACCCAACAGGGCCAGTTCCAACTGCTCGTCGACGCAGTCGGTGGGCAGGCAGACCAGCACACCGGAACCGACAGCGCCCTGTTCCAGCGCCTCACGCAGGTGACCGGCGAGTTCGTGGTCCTCCGGCGCGTAGACCTGCCAGCGTCCGTTGCCCTCGCCGGTGCGCGGCTGCGGCGGCGGCACCACGTCGAGGTCGACGGTGAACGCCCGGGCCCAGGCGGCGGCCCCGGTGACCGGGGTGCTGCGGGCGCTGTCCTCGGGGCGCGCGGTGCTGACCAGCTCGTCGAGCGCCTCGGCCAGTTCCCGGACGGTGGCGGTGGCGAAATTGGTCGGTGTGTCGGCCGCTGCGATGCCCTGGCGCTGGGCGGCCTGGTTGACCACCTGCCCCACGGTGATCGAACTGAGGTGCAGGTCGTCAAGGAGCCGACTGTCGTCCCGCACCATCTCCAACGGCAGTTCGGCCCGCTCGGCGGCGAGCCGCCGCAGCAGTTCCAGGCTCGACTCCCCCTCGCGTGCCGCAGCGGTGTCCACCGGGGCGGAGGCCACCGCTGCCCGCTTCACTTTCGGCGCGGCCACCTGCGGCGCCTGCTCGCAGGGGCTTTCGAAGAAGCGGAACTGGCGACCCAGTTCCAGGGGCCGGACCAGCCGTCCGTGCAGCAGCCCGGTCTGCAGGTCCCCGGCCGCCGTGACGTACGCCGCGGCGGCCACCCGCAGCAGCCCGCCGAGGGATTCGTCGTCGGTGTCGAGGGCGACCGCGGGAACGTCGGTGACCTCCGCGGCCAACCCGCTGAGCACCCGCCCCGGGCCGACCTCGACGAACAGGTCGATGTCCTTGGCGGCCACCTCCACCGCCTGGGCGAAGAGCACCGGATCGGTGATCTGCCGGTGCAGCAGCGCCGCGAGGTCGGTCTCCGGGGCCAGCACGTCGCCGGTCACCGTGGAGACCACCGACCGGCCGACGGCTCCGAAGCGTTCCCCGGCGAGGTGCCCGGCGAACGCGGCGGCGGCCGGAGCCACCAGCGGCGAGTGGAAGGCGTGCGAGACGGCGATCCGGTTGGCCCGCAGGCCGTCCTTCCGGGCTCGGGCGCACAGTGCGTCGACGGCGTCGACCGGGCCGGCGACGACGGTCTGGGTGGGACCGTTGTAACCGGCGACGACCAGCGGCGTACCGCTGATCAGCCCGGTGACGACCTCGGCGGAGGCCGCCACGCTCGCCATCGTCCCGGACGCGCTGTGTTCGGCCATGGTGCGCCCCCGCACCCCGGCCACCCGCAGCAGCGTCGCCTCGTCCATGGCCCCGGCCCAGTGCAGCGCCGACAGTTCACCGAGGCTGTGCCCGACCGCCACGGCGGCCTCCAGCCCCAGCTCGGTCAGGGCCGTCAGGCCGGCCATCGAGCCGGTGACGATGCGCGGCTGGGCGACCGCCGTGGCGACCATGTCGCCGCTGGTGGGCAGCGCCGCGCGGGCGTAGACCCGGTCCACCTCGGGGAAGCGGCGGCGCAGCGCCCCGCCGCTGGTGCCCCGGCCGGAGCCCTGGCCGGGGAAGAGGTAGCCGACCCGGCCGGTGCCGTTGGTGTGGTTGAGGAAGCAGCGGCCGTCCGGGGAGAACATCCGGGTCTCGCCGCCGTCGAGTGCGTCCGCGATCCGCCGCAGCTGGTGCTCGGCGTCCTCCGGGGAGGCGACCACCACGGCGGCCCGGTAGGGCAGGTCGCGCAGCTCGGCGTGCAGGGTCGCGGCCAGGTCGGTGAGCTGACCGTACGCGACGGTCGGCACGAACTCGATCAGCCGGCCGACGCGGTCGCGCAGGTCCCGGGCGGAGAGCGCGTCGAACAGCAGCAGCTCCAGGTCCTGGCGGGACGACGCCAGCGCCCGGGTGCGGGTGTCCAGCGCCCCACGCCGCCGGGGCCTGCGCTTCTCCAGCACGACGTGGGTGTTGATGCCGCCGAAGCCCATCGCGGTGATGCCGGCGCGGACCGGCACGTCGGTGGGCCAGCCCTCCGCCTTCGGTAGCACCCGCAGGGCGGCGTCGTCGGCGGTGAGCAGCTCGTGCGGGTCGACGCAGCCGATCGCCGGCGGGAGCACCTCGTGGTGCACCGCCATCGCGGCCTTGATCAGGCCGGCGACGCCGGCGGCGGCCTTGGTGTGGCCGATCATGCCCTTGATCGAGCTGATCGCGGCGGGCCGGGCGTCCGGGTCGGCGTCCCGGCGGGCGGTGGAGAGCGCCCGCAGTTCGGTGGCGTCCCCGACCGCGGTGCCGGTGCCGTGCCCCTCGAACAGGCCGACGGTGTCGATGCCGAAGCCGGCCCGCTCGTACGCCCGGCGCAGCGCCAGCCGGTAGCCGTTGACCTCGGGCCGGGTGATGCCGCCCTTGCCGTCGGAGGAGATGCCCCAGCCGGCGATCGTGGCGTACACCCGGTGGCCGGCCTCGACGGCGTCCCGTTCGCGCATCAGCACGGTCATCCCGCAGCCCTCGCCGGGCCAGAAGCCGTTGGAGCGCTGGTCGTACACCCGCATCTCGCTGCGGGCCAGCGCGCCGGTCTTGGCGAAGCCGACGATCTCGAACGGGTCGATGGACAGGTCCACGCCGCCGGCCACCGCCACGTCGACGTCCCCGTCGATCAGTGACTTGCAGGCGGTCGCCACGGACAGCAGGGACGACGAGCAGGCACCGTCGACGGTGTAACCGCCGCCCTTGAGGTCGAAGTGGTTGCAGATCCGCCCGGCGATGGTGTTCGACAGGCCACCGGCCAGGGTGTCCTCGTCGATCTCGGGGAACGGCGACTTGTAGCGGGTCTCGAAGTCGGCCATGAAGACGTCGAGCTGGTCGTCGTTCCAGTCCTGCTCCTTGAGCGCGGCGGCGACCATCCGGCGGACGTACGGCCAGCGCAGCCGTAGCTGGTTGGCGCGGGAGAACTCACCGGTGAGGCTGTTGCCGATCACCACGCAGGTGCGGTCCCGGGGCAGCCCCTCGGCCATCGGGAAGCCGGCGTCGGCCAGCGCCGTGGCGGCCACGTCGAGGGCGAGCCAGTGGGTCAGGTCGGTGGACCGGTAGGTGCTTCCGGCGACCTTGTACGCGACCCGGTCGAACTCGTACCCCTCGATGACCGCGGCGTTGCGGGCGTAGAACCGGTCGGGGGCGGCGGGGTCGGCGTCCCAGTAGTCCTCCAGCCGCATCCGCACGTCGGGCAGGCGGCGGAAGGCGCGGCGCCCGGCGAGCGCGTTCTCCCACAGTTCGCGCGGGGACGCGGCGTCCGGGTAGCGGCACGCCATGCCCACGACGGCGATCCTGCTCATGCCGGTACCACCTTCCGGTCACCGTGCACCGGGCCGCCGTTGACCGAGATCGCGGACACCGGGGTGGCCGGTGCCGGCTCGCTCGCTGGTGGCGGCGCGGCGGCTCGCTCGGCGCGGGCCTTGTCGATGAAGTGCAGGGCCCAGTGGAAGCCGCCACGGGCCAGGCAGACGAGTGCGGTGGCGAAGAAGATCCCGTAGGCGATCCCCGCTCCGGTGAGGAAGGCGTACACGACGGCCACCCCGGCGCCGAAGGCGAACTGCGCGGCCGGGTGGGAGGGCGTGGTCCCCGGGTCGGTGACCATGTAGTTGGTGAAGAGGATGAACGCGGTGCCGGTCATCATGGCCAGCGCGCCGGGGATCGAGGTGTCCAGGATCAGGCCACGCACGACCGCCTGGATCGCGAAGGCGAGCAGCCAGCCGAAGATCAGCCACATCCGGCCGGTCAGCTTTCCGTTGATCATGGTGCCGCCGAGGATGATCAGCAGTGGCAGCGCCCAGTCCAGCGGGCCGGAGATGTGCTCGGTGAAGTGGTACGGCGGGGCGATGCTGCCCCAGGGGAAGAGCAGCAGGATGACGGCGATGCCGAAGTTCGACGGGTTCATGTAGTGCCGCATCCGGCCCTTGACCGGCGCCCGCAGCACCCACTTGGCGCCGATCGCCACCGACACCCCGAAGATCAGCACCAGGACCTGGTCGTTGACGTAGGTCAGCATGTTCATCGCCAGGCTGGTGATGTGCGCCGGGTAGAGGAACTCGACCAGGCCGCGTACGCCGTTGCCGAGGAAGCGGGGCCGGCGGCCCTCCATCCGGGCTCCGATCACCTCCAGCACGATCTCCAGGGTGTAACCGGTGGCCAGGGCCACGAACGGCCACAGCCACGGCTGCTCGAACCCGAGCACGGTGTACCCGACGATGTTGAAGACCGTGATGGAGATGGCGAAGTTCCGCAGAGCCTTGACCACCTTGAGGTCGTGGCGCGGAGGGCTGATCGTGGTCTCAGCCATGTCGGTCACCTTTCCTGAGCCTGCGAGCCGAGCTGGATCGAGTGCCAGCCCGGGGTCAACGTGAGGGTCTGCTTGTGGGTGCGGCCGGTCCGGTCCCGCCAGCACAGCTGCACCTCGACCGGGCCGGTCACGTTCCGACCGAGTCCGACGTGGACCTCGCTGCTGCGCTTGCCGGAGTGACCGCTGCCGCCGTCGACGCGGCCGAGGAGTTTGCGGCCGTCGCCGGTGGTGACGGTGACCTGGGCGCCGACCGCGGGGGAACCGGTGACCGGCTTGCCCGCCGGGGTCTGGCCCGGGGCCGCCCCCTCGTGGGTCAGCCGCAGTCCCAGGAACGCCCCCGGTGACGGGCTGTCGTTGTGGTAGAAGACCGGCTCGTCCCACTGCCGGGCGACCGCGAAGTCCAGCCGGCCGTCGCCGTCGGCGTCGCCGGTGGCGATGCCCCGGGTCGGCACCGGGATGTCCAGGCCGAGTTCACCGGCCAGGTCCACGTACCGGCCGTCCTCGCCCTTGGCGAAGAAGTGCAGCCGCTGGCTGCCGCCGATGTCGTCGCCGGCGGTGACGTGCGGCCACCACAACGGGTTGGCCAGCAGCTCGTCGTTGGCGGTGGCCAGCTCCTGCAACTGCGGCCAGCGGTTCACGTCGCCCTTGACGAAACCGGTGGTCTGGGCGACGACGAGGTCACCGCCGTTGTCGAAGTCGGCCAGCTTGGCGTCCCAGCCCCAGCCGGACCAGGCCAGCCCGAGCGGCGCGCTGCGGTCGTCGAAGGGCGCTTTGCCCCGGCCGAACTGCCGGGCCAGGTCGCCGTGGTCCCGGGCGGAGTTGACGAAGGCGAAGTGACTTTCCTCGATCCCGAAGGAGGTGGTGATGTTGCTGACGAACATGTCGTAGAGGCCGTCGCCGTCGAGGTCGCCGAAGTCGACGCCCATGCCCTTGAAGGAGTCCACACCGACCCGCTTGGACTTCGGGACCAGGGCGCTGCCGCGGGCGCTCTCCAGCAGGGCGAACTTGATCTTCCCTGGGGTGGAGCGGTTGTGCAGCAGCCGGTCCGGGCCGAAGTCGTGCGCCACGTACAGCTCGGGCAGCAGGTCACCGTCGAGGTCGTTGGCCCCGGCGGCGAGCGCCCAGCCCTTGGAGACGTCGCGGGGCAGCACGTTGTCGACCTTCTGGAAGGTGGCCGTGGGCTCGGCGCCGCCGCTGCCGCCGGTGAAGCGGAAGAAGTAGTCCTCCCCGCCGTTCAGGCCGTACGACATCGACCGGTTCATCTCGACGCCGCCGTTCTGCGAGTCGTCCAGCACCGGCCCGTGCGGGAAGTAGTTGCCGATGAAGATGTCGACGTGACCGTCGCCGTCGAAGTCGTCGACCGCGGCGGCGTTCGTGTTCCACTGCGGCTCGGTGTATTCCCTGCTGGAGCCGGGCACCAGCTCGACCGGCCGGTACGCGGCGGTGGACAGCGACCGGGCGCCGTCGCGGGCGAGGTAGATGATCGGCGTGCGGCCCCAGAGGTAGACCAGCAGGTCCATCCGGCCGTCCTCGTTGAAGTCGCCCGGCACGCAACCCATCGGCGCCATCACGTCGTTCATCGGCAGGGGAGCCGGGTCGAGCGCGAACGGGGCGTACCGGTCGGCCTTCGCACCGGGCGTCGGAGTGACCACCACCTGATCGGTGCGGGGGTCGGTGATGCAGAGGTCGTTCGCGAGGCCGTCGCCGTCGAGGTCGTTCATCGCGACCCCGGAACCGACCGAGGATATCCAGGCGTCGATGTTGCGGTAACGCTGGTTGACCTTGCGGATGGTCTGCTGCGGGAATCCGGCGGGCAGCGCGATCGAGGTCGGGCTGAACGCGTACCGCTGCGCCAGGTCGTCCCGTTCGGCCGCCGACGCCGTCGGCAGTCGGGACGCGAAGAACAGGCTCGCCATGACGGCGAGGGCGATGACCCCGGCCAGGTTCCGCCGAAGCCAGCCTACTGACATAGACATCTGCTAGTTCCTCCCGATCGCCACGAACTCGTCGGCGACCCGCTGTCGCCAGATCTCGTACGCCGGCAGCTGGTCGCCGTCCGGCGTGGCCGGACGTCGCTGCTCGGTCAACTCGGCCGCCCGCGCGGTGCTCATCCCGCAGAACACCTCGGCGGCCAGCTCGTTGTGCGGTACGACCAGGCCGGCCCGGACCCGGGCGGTCGCCCCGAAGGCGCTGCCCTGGGCGAGCTGCGGTCGGTACTCGCCGGCACGCTGCCAGAACGCCCGCAGCTCGGCCTCCTCGCCGCCACCGGCGTAGGTGGCGGCGAGGCCGGCGCCGCCGAACAGGTCGGCCCGGCGGTGCGGCGCGAACCCGCCGATCGTGTCGACCACCCGGTCCGGGTCGGTGCCGCAGACGAACCACAACGCCCGCCCGATGCCCTGGTCGATGGCGCGGTTGGCGTACCCCGCCGGGCCGCCGCCCGGCCACCGGAACCCGGGGTCCTGGTACCGGGCCCGCACGTACCGATCGGTGTGGAAGTACGCCTGGTGGAAGCCGTAGCCGTCGAGGACCAGCCAACGCAGCAGCGGGTCCGGCATGGCGAGCCGGTGCCACAGGAACCGGGGCAGCCGGGCCATCGCCCAGCCGACGCCCACGTACGCCATGTAGAGGTGGGCCGACCCGACGCCGTCCAGGAATCGCTCGACCCGTCTCCCCCGGACCGGCGACAGCGCGTCGACAATTGCGAGTGCCATTGCCGCACCTTCGTAGGCGAACCCACGGAAACGGCGCTCTAATTGATCCAGGTGTGGCGCGAAGTCCTCATCCGTGCGCGATTGGGCAGCGGCCGCGAAGCCGGTGAGAAATGACTCGCCGACCGTCTCCAGCACGGTTCGGGTGGCCCGGCTCTTGATGTGGAATCCCCGCACGTCGAGCCTGGTCTGGGAAACGTCCGGCGTCAGGACGCGACGCCTGAGCGTACGCCAGTAGGTGGTCAAAGCGTCCCCCAAGAAAGATCGGAAAGCAACCGTTTAAGGTGCTCCTGGACGATCCTGCCAGGCAGCCCGACACACGTCTTCTTCAGAATTGCCGAGCCCGGCACGCAGCACGGGATAATTGCCGACAAGGACAGTGCCGAGCAATAAGTAATCCATCGAAACGAACGAGCTCAGAAAGGATGCGTGGTCAGGCAACGCACCCGGACCCGCCGCCGCCACTCCTCGTACGCCGGCACCCCGCGCGGGGCCCGCAGGTCGACGGCCACATCGTCGGCCAGCTCCGCCGCCCCGGCCACCGACATCCCGGTGAACAACCGGGTCGCCTGCTCCGAGTGCGCCGGGACGTGCCCACTGAACGCCCGCGCCTTGGCCGCGAAGACCGCGCCCTGGGCCAGATCGCCACGGTGCTCGCCGGCCTCCTCGCCGAGCGCGGTCAGCGCCCCCTGGTCGGCGCCGCCGGCGAACGTCGCCGCCAGCCCCACACCGCTCCACAGGTCGGGCCGGCGTTCGGTGGCGAACGCGCGCACCGCCGCCGCCACGTCGACGGTCCGCGCCCCGTGGATGAACCACAGCGCCCGGCCGATGCCTTGGTCGACGGCTTTCGGGAAGTACCCGGCGTCGCCCTGCCACGGGTACGGTCGCAGCCGCTCCTGGGTCCGCACCACCCGGTCGGTGTCGAAGTAGGCCCGGTCGAAGCCGTACCCGTCGACGGCCAGCCAGCTCATCGTCGGGTGGTACGGCATGCCGGGCAGGTCGGGCAGCACCGTCCGCCAGAGCCGGCGGGGCAGCCGGGCCATCGCGAACCCGATGCCGATGTAGGCCAGGAACAGGTGCGGCCGGCCGGGCCCCAGCAGCAGCTCACGGGTGAGCGAACCGCGCCCTGCGCGCATCGCGTCGCGGACCGTGCAGGCCATGGTGGCCCCCTCGTACGCGAAGCCGCGCAGCGCCACGTCGACCAGTTCCAGCCGGCGTTCCAGCTCCCACTGGTCCCGGGCGTCCACCCCCCACTCGAAGCCGCAGACCACCGACTGCGGCACCGCCTCCAACCAGCGGGCCACGGCCGCGTCCGGCTTCGGGAAGCCCCGCCGCGCGAAACCGACCTCGGCCAGTGACGGAGCCAGTGCCAGCCGGCGCAACGAACCCAGGACGGTCGACACGTTCGCCTCCTCTTGGTCGGAAGATTCGGGTCGCCGACGTCCCGAGGGCTCTCGGTCGTCCTCCCGGGACGCCGGCGAGGTCACTGCGGTGGTGCCGCCCGGTCCGGAGCCAGGTGCCAGGCACCCACCCGCCGGGCGGCGGCGAGGCTGGCCCAGGCGGCCACCTCCACCAGCTCGCGGTCACCGGGGTGGTCCCGCCGGAACTCCGCCACCACGCTCTCGTCCACCTGGTACGAAGCCACGGCGGTGAGCAGGGCGAGCCGCCCGGCGGCCCGCTGCCGTACCGGCAACCGCTCGACGAGGTCCTCGCACCACTGCCGGTCCAGTCCGGTCTCCTCGCCCCGCCAATCGGCCAGGAACTGGTGCACCAGTGCCCGGACCGCCGGGGGCACCGAGCGGTCGCCGGCCGCCTCCAGGGCGGCGTACGCGCGGGCCACGGCGCCGGCGATCGTCTCGCTGCCGGCGGCCCAGCCGGCGTCGGTCGGCAGCGGCGTCGCCGGCAGCAGCGGCAGGGCGCGTCCGGCCGGAAACTCCCGCAGAGTGGGGCTGAGCAGGAGGCTGATGCCGTGCTTGAGGCGGCGTCGGGCGGCCGGGGTCAACCGGGGCGGCAGCAGGAAGCTGGCGAGAAAGACGTTCACCATCCGGGTCAGGTAGTGGAAGGCCACCACCACGCCCACCAGCTCGGCTCGCTGCTCCTCGGCGAAGGGCGCCGCCGAGCCGGCCTGCTCGTCGGGCAGGTGCGCGATACGGGCCCAGTGGACCAGCGGGCGCAACGTCGGATCCGCCACGTCGCCGGGCCGGTCGGCGACGATCGCCTCCGCGTCGTCGGCGTCGGCCAGGTCGTACATGCCGGTGCTGTGCATGTCCACGCAGTACGGGCAGATGTTGGCCACCGACACGGCGGCGGCCACCGCCTCCTTGGTGGCCCGGTCGACGGCCCCGGCGGCCATCAGCGGTTCCCGCATCAGCATCCAGTACGCGGCGAGCACCTCCGGGGACGGCGAGTGCAGCAGCACCGGCGGGATGACCAGCCGCATCTCCTGCTCGACCTGGTCGTAGACGGCGGCGACCAGCCCCTCGGCGGCGGCCCGCGCGACCGGCGTGACGTGCTTGACCTGACGCTGGACAACCGACGATACGACCCGGCTGGCGAGCATGCCGCCTCCCTGGTGCTGCGGTGGGTGGACTCCCGCCGGTATCCGGTCGGGGGTTGTTGCCAGCATGGCCGGCTCCGCTCGGCCGGAAAAACTCCGAGATTGCGCACCTGCGGCACCCACCGGACGGCCCGACGTGCGCACGGCAGGAGAACCGCGAACGGCTCACGGTCGTCGATAATCACCGGCGTGACCGCCGTACCGAGGAGGAACGGATGAGGGTTCTGGTGACCGGCGGTACCGGCTTCGTCGGGTCGCACACGGTGGCCGCGCTGCACCGCGACGGCCACCGGATCCGGCTCCTGGCCCGGGATCCGGCCCGGGTACGGCCGGTGCTCGCCCCGCTCGGCGTCGACCCGGAGCAGGTCGAGGTGACCTGCGGGGACGTGACCGACCCCGACGACGTGGCCGCCGCGGTCGCCGGCTGCGACGCGGTGCTGCACGCCGCCGGCGTGTACAGCTTCGACCCGCGCCGGCACCGGCGGATGCGGGCGGTCAATGTACGCGGCACCGAGTTGGTGCTCGCCGCCGCCCGGGCCGCCGCCGTCGACCGGGTGGTGCACGTGTCCACCTTCGGTGCGCTGCTGCCCTGCGGGGCCGGGCCGGTCACCCCGGACACCCCGGTCGGCGCTCCCCGGGAGACGTACCTGGCCAGCAAGGCAGCGGCGGACGCGGTCGCCCGTCGGCACCAGGGCGAGGGCGCCCCGGTCCTGATCAGCTACCCGCCGGCCGTGCTCGGGCCGCACGACCCGCACCTCGGCGACCAGACCACCAGAATCCGCAACGCCCTGCGCGGGCTGATGCCGATCTGGCCACGGGGCGGCTTCCCCGTCGGCGACGTCCGGGACCTGGCCCGGCTGCACGCCGCGTTGCTCGCATCGGGGCCACGCTCCGGGCGGTACCTCGGCCCCGGGGCCTACGTCGACACCGGCGTGCTGCTCGACACGCTGCGTGCCGTCACCGGCCGGCGGCTGCCGGCCGTCCGGCTGCCCGCCGCGGCGATGCTGCCGGTCGGCGTGCTGGCCGGTTTGGTACAGCACGCGATCCCGGTGCACATACCCGCCGAGTACGGGGCCATCTACACCTGCCGGGTGGCCCGCCCGATGGACACTCACGCCACCGACGAGCTGCTCGGCCGGCCGGCCCGCCCGCTCGGCGAGACCCTGGCCGACACGGTGCGCTGGCTGCACGCCGCCGGCCACCTCAGCCGCCGGCTGGCCGGGCGGGCAGCCGGCCCACCGCCGTGAGGCCGGCTCGGCAGCCCGCCGTGAGGCCGGGCGTCGCGTTGAGGACCTGGGCGTCCGGCCGGTGCCAGGCGGTAGAGCCGGCTGGGCAGCCGCGTCGTGCCGCCTGCGGGCGAGCAGTCCGACCGAGCAGGCCGGTCAGCCGCGTGGCCGGGCCGCTCCGGTCGGCCCGCCGGACGCTCCGGTCCAGAGCCGGGCCCCGACGCGCCGGGCGGCGGTGAGGCTGGCCCAGGCGGTCAGGCCGATCAGCTCGGCGTCGTCGACACCGGTGCGGCGGACCTCGGCCACCGCACCGTCGTCAACCTGCCAGGACGCCAGCGCCGCCAGCAGGGCCAGCCGGGCGGCCGGACGGTCCACCGTGGGCAGGCCGGCGACCGCGTCGTGGACCCAGGACCGGCTCGGGCCGGTCGGGCCGTCCCACCGGTCAACCCGCCCGACGACCAGCTCCCGTACCGCGGGGCTGACGGTCCGCCGGCCGGCGTCCTCGATGACCGCGGCTGCCCGGGCGAACGCCGCCGCCACCGGGACCGACCCGCGCGCCCAGGCCAGGTCCGCGGGCAGCTCGGCCACCGGGAGCCGGTCGGCCGCCGTCCCGGCCGGGCCGGCCTGCGCCGCGGTACGCCGGATGCGGACCCGCAGCAGTTGGCGCAGCACATCCCGCACCGGTGCCGGCGCGGCGGCCGGCAACGGGGAGTCGTCGAGGAAGATGTTGACCATCCGGTTGATGTAGTGGAAGGTCACCGCCACCCCGACCAACTCGGCGGTCGCCGCCGGTGACAGCGACGAATCCAACGGGTGCTCGCCGTCGGCGCGTACCCACTCGACGAGCCGGCGGGCGGCCGGGTCGCGGACCGCGCCGGTCCCGCCCCGGAGCAGAGCGGCGGCCTCGTCCGGGCCAGCGAGGGCATGCACCGCGCTGCCGTGCACCTCCACGCAGTAGGGGCAGGCGTTGGCGGCGGACACGGCGGCGGCCACCGCCTCCTTGGTCGCCCGGTCGACCTCGCCGGCGGCCACCAGCGTCTCCCGCAGCATCGCCCAGCACGCGCCGAGCACCGCCGGGTCGGGCGAGTGCAGAACCACCGGCGGCGCGAGGACGCCGAACTCCCGCTCGATCCCGGCGTACACCTCGGCCAGCGCCGCCGGTGCCACAGCAGGCCGGACGGGCACCACGTGTCGGATATCGGTCAACGACCGACGGACGGCCGTCCGGAGCAACCATGAGCGCACGTCCACTCCCTCCCGGTGGCCCGGCCGAAGCCGAACCACGCTGGGTATCGACAAGGTCACTAGAATGGGTCGATGGTGAGCCACAATCGACAGGCCTGCTCGATCGCCCGCGCCCTGGAGGTCGTCGGCGAACGGTGGACGTTGCTCGTCGTCCGGGACGCGATGCTGGGCGTGACCCGGTTCGACGCCTTCCTCAAGAGCCTCGGCGTCGCCCGCAACATCCTCGCGGACCGGCTGTCCACACTGGTGGAGGCCGGCGTTTTCGAGCGGGTGCCGTACCAGCAGCGCCCGCTGCGCCACGAGTACCGACTCACCGACCGGGGGCGGGAACTGGCCCCGGTCGTGCTCGCCCTGATGGAATGGGGTGACCGGCACCGCGCCGACGAGGCCGGGCCGCCCCGGCTCGCCGAGCACGAGAACTGCGGTGGCCCGGTCCGCACCGAGGTGCACTGCACCCGGTGCGGCGGTCCGCTCACCGAGGCGGAGATCAGCACCCGGCTCTCCCCCCACTACGTCGCCCACCGCCAGCGTCAGGGCCGGGAGGTCGCCACCTGGCCGTCGGACGCCACTGCCGCCGCCCGGCGTCGACGACCCGGCCGCCGGACCCGGTGAGCTTCCGAGTCCGGGCCGTCGCCGCCGGTGGCCTCACTGCCGGCTGAGGTTGTCCACCAGCGGCAGCACCCCGCGCCGTCCGGCCGTACCGCCGTCCGGCGCGGGTGCCCCGTACGTGACGTCGACACCGCGCTCCCGGGCGGCCTGGACGATGCCCGGCACCGACCGCTCGGCCAGCGCGGCGATGGTCATCGCGGGGTTGACGGTCAATGCCCCGGGCACGGCGGCGCCGTCGGTGACGAATATTCCGGGATGGTTCCGCAGCTCGTGGCGGTCGTCCAGGGCACTGGTCGTCGGGTCGTCGCCGATCCGGCAGGACGCCAACGGATGCACCGTGTACGCCCCGACCACCTCGTTGGTCCACGGCATCACCCGGGACAACCCGTCGCGTTCCAGGATGTCGCGCACGGCCGCGTCGGACTCCGCCCAGCCCCGTAGCGTGTTCGGGGTGGGCCGGTAGCGCAGCGCGCCCCGGGCGAGCATCTGCTGCGACAGCCGGGTCGCGTTGCCCCGCTCCGGCGGCGGCCCGAAGACACCTTCGTTGTCGTCCTCGCTCATCGTGAAGACGGTCAGCCAGGAACGCCAGGTACGCAGCAGTTCCTTCTTCTCCGCGCCGAACCAGGTGGGGCCGGTGGCGTCCGGGACCTGAGCGAGGATGGTGCCGAACCCGGGCGGGAAGTAGAGCTGCTCCAGGGAGAACCGGCTGTACTCCGGCAGCGAGCCGTCCAGCCGGTCCCAGGTGGCCACGCAGGGGCCCTTGCCGATCTGGTAACCCTCGTACGGCACGCCGTCCGGACGGGACAGCCCGAGCACGTCGCGGACCCGGTCCTCGTTGACGATCGCGGTGTTCAGCCGCTCGCCGTTCCCGGAGAAGTACCTGCCGACCGCCGCCGGCATCCGCCCCAGGTGCGGCTCGGAACGCTGGAGGATCACCGGGGTCGCGCCTGCGCCCGCCGCCAGGATCACGATCTTCGCGTCGATCGTTCCGCTATCCACCACCACCCGGTAGTCGGTGTCGTCGACCACCGTGTAGTGCACCCGGTAGCCGCCGTCGTCGGTGCGCGACAGGTGCTGGACCTCGTGCAGCGGGCGGATCGTCGCACCGTGTGCCAGCGCCGCCGGCAGGTAGTTGAGCAGCAGCGACCGCTTGGCGTCGAAGCGGCAGCCGGACATCATCCAGTTGCAGTTGGTGCACTTGTCGTGGTCGACGGCCACCGGCACCGGGTTGGCCGTCCGACCGGCGCGGTCGCAGGCCGCGCCGAACACGCCACCGGAGAAGGGCACGTCCTTCCACTCCTGCCGCACCACCGGCAGCGCCTCGGCCACCCGGTCGTACCAGGGTTCCAGGGTGTCCCGGGAGATCACCGCCGGCCACATCCGCCGGCCGATGCTGCCCTGCCGTTCGAAGACGAAGCGGGGGGCGCGGGGCATCGCCGCGAAGTAGACGACGCTGCCGCCGCCGACGCAGTTGCCCCCGAGCACGCTCATCCCGTCGCCGATGACGAAGTCGAACGCCCGGGTGGAGGAGGAGCCGAACTTCAGGTCATGGTCGAAGTCCGGGCCGGTCAGCCAGGGGCCGCGTTCGAGGACGACCACCCGCGCCCCACCGGCGGCCAGGTGGTAGGCGGTGATCGCACCGCCGAATCCGCTGCCGACGACCAGGACGTCGGTGCTTTCGGTGACCGTCATGCCGGGCTCCCTGAGGGGGTCGTGTCGGGATGCGGCCGGGCCAGCACCCGGCCGTAGGAGAACGAGGGGAACCGCCACAGCCCGTCGGCGTCGGGCCCGCGGTAGCCCATCGTGGTGAGGCCGGGGTGGCCGGCGGCCAGCGCATCGACGGTGTGCAGGTGCGCTGCGGCGTCGAAGGCGATGGTGCTGAACATCGCCACGCTCACCCACGCCTCCCGCTCGGGGTGGTCGGCCGCGACGAGCTGACCCACCAGCGTCACCCGGTGGTCGTAGGCGAGGGCGACGAAGGGCGGGACCGCCGGGTCGAGGGTCAGTCCGTGCTCGTCGGCGTACCGGGTGGCGTGGTCGTTGAGCAGGTCGGCGAGGGTGTCCAGCGCGGGGCCCATCCCGCCCTCCTCGGTACGCAGCACGTCGAGCGCGCCGGAGGCGACCGCGCCGCCGCCGGCCGAGACGCCAGCCACCGCCCGATCGTCGGGATCTCGCTTCTCGCCGGGCAGGATCGTGTCCGCGTACGCCTCGAGCGTCATGGCCCGCGCCGGATCGGCGGCGGGAAGTACGGATTGCACGGGGGTTCCTCCTGTCGTTGGGGAACAGACCGGGTTCCGGGGCCTGCGCCGCGCCGGGCCGTCTCATCGTTCTGGCCACACGAGGTGGGCTGCATCTTCTCGGTTGCTTTTTGAGACCGAGCCGATCAACCGGCCCGAACGACCCCTCCGGCAACTGCGCAACCTGGAAGAACCCTCATGTCATCGCTGTCGGTAGCGTGACCGTGCACGCCCTGCGACAGGATGGGAAGCGGAAATGGCAGTCCACGCGGAACCGCGAAAAGCCGGCCTCGTCGGCCGGCTCAACGGCGCCCACCACCGGGCCGCCCTCAACATCTACCTGCTGATCGTGGTCGCGCACTGGGCCGAGCACCTGGTCCAGGCGTACCAGATCTGGGGATTGGGCATGGCCCGGCCGCAGGCCCGGGGCGTGCTCGGGCAGTACTACCCCTGGCTGGTCACCTCGGAGTGGCTGCACTACGGTTACGCGCTGCTGATGCTCGTGGGCCTGTTCCTGCTGCGTCCCGGTTTCGTCGGCCGCGCCCGTACCTGGTGGACGGTCAGCCTGGCCCTCCAGTTCTGGCACCACATCGAGCACGCCCTGCTGTTCCTTCAGGCCCAACTCGGCACCATGTTCTTCGGTGCCGCGGTGCCGACCAGCGTCGTCCAACTCGTACTGCCCCGGGTCGAACTGCACCTGTTCTACAACTCGGTGGTCTTCGTGCCGATGCTCATCGCGATGTACCTGCACCTGCGGCCGAACGCAGCCGAGCTGGCGGCCACCACGTGCAGTTGCGTGGCGCACAGCCACCGGCAGCCGCGTCGACCCGCCACCATGCCCGTCTGAGATGGTCACCCCCGGCACCCGAGGGGGGATCCTCGCGGCGGCCGCGGTCGGCCTCGCGATGACCGTGACCGGCCTGGCCCTCCCGGTGCCGGCGGTGGCGGCGCCCCGCGTGGACACCGGCGGTGACCTGGTCACCGCCAGTGTCCCGCCCGCCCAGGCCGTACTGGCCACGGCGCCCACCCGGGTCGTGGTGACCTTCGCCGCCGAGCCGCTGGCCGAGGGGTACCACCTGACCGTGCTGGACACCGAGGGACGGCCGGTCGGCGACACCGAAGCCGTCCGGTCCGGGCACACCCTGACCCGGGACGTCGCCATCGACCGGCCGGGTGACTTCACCACCGTCTGGCACGTGCGGTTCGCCGACGGCCGGGAGCTGACCGGCTGGCGACGCTTCAGTGTCGGCACCGGCCAGCCCCCCGCCCCGCTAAGCGACGCGCAGCGCCAGGCCGCCGAGGCGGTCGGGTCGACCCACGGGCACGGCGTCGACCCGGTCAGCGCCGTCCTGCTCGTGGTCAACGCCCTGGTGGTAGCCATCGTGGTGACCATGCTGCTGGTCACCCGGCCGCCTCGGGGCGACACCGACGACTCGCCCGACCCGCCCCTGTTCCGACTCCGAGAGGACGTCTGATGACCCCACAGCCCGACGTGTACAGCGACCTCGCCGCCGAGGGCGAGGACGTCGACCGGATGCTCGCCGGTCTGGACGCCGAGACCTGGGCACGCCCCACGCCGGCGCCAGGCTGGACCATCGCCCACCAGGTGGCCCACCTGGCCGCCACCTTCCGGTTGGCCGCGCTGGCCGTCGCCGAGCCGAAAGCCTTCCAGCAGGTGACGGCCCGGCTCAGCCCCGACTTCGACGCCAACGTCCGGCACGCGCTCGCCGGTTACCTCGCCGACCCGCCGGACGTGCTGCTGAGCCGGTGGCGGGAGGAGCGAGCCGGCGTGGAAAAGGCGCTCGCCGCGGTCTCCCCCGACCAGCTCGTACCGTGGCTGGTCCGGCCGCTGCCGGCGGGCGTCCTCGCGGCGGCCGGCATGATGGAGTTGTTCGGGCACGGCCAGGACATCGCCGACGCGCTGGGGGTACACCGCGAACGCACCGACCGGATCCGGCATCTGGTCGGGTTCGCCGTGCGTACCTGGGACTTCGGCTACCTGGCCCGTGGCCTCGAGGTGCCGGCGGTGCAGCTACGTTTCGAGATCACCGCGCCCTCCGGGGCGCAGTGGACGTTCGGGCCGGCCGACTCTCCCGAGCGGGTCAGCGGGCCGGCGGTCGACCTCTGCCTGCTGGTGACCCGGCGTCGCCACCGCGCCGACCTGGCCCTCACGGCGATCGGCGACGAGGCCGACCGTTGGCTCGACATCGCGCAGGCCTACCGTGGGCCGGCCGGCCCCGGCCGAGCACCCGGCCAGTTCGCCGACGCGACCCGGTGACCGGCTCCCGATCGGCCGCCCATCCCGGAGTGTGACCTCGGCGCCGATCCGGTGTCCGCCGCGGCGGAGACCGGATCGGCGCCGTCCGTGCCGGCCACCGCCGTCGCCCCTGGGTACGCTTCGGGCTGCACCGGACCGAACACCGGCCGACGGCGACCGGGTGTCCACCCGACGAACGGAGGTACGCCCGCCATGACCGCGGACCCAGCCCTCCCCGACGCTTCGGAGCAGGCGGCCCTGACCGTCCGCGCGATCCGGGGCGCGATCCAGGTCGACCGCGACGACCCGCGGGACATCACCACGCAGACCCAACGGCTGCTCACCGAGGTGATGCGGCGCAACGGGCTGACCGAAGACGACCTGATCAGCGTCTTCTTCACCGCCACGCCGGACCTGGTGAGCTGCTTCCCGGCGGAGGCGGCCCGTCGGCTCGGCCTGACCGACGTGCCGTTACTGTGCGCGACGGAGATCTCCGTACCGGGTGCGCTGGGCCGGGTGGTCCGGCTGTTGGCGCACGTCCGCACCGCTCGGCCCCGCGCCGCGGTCAACCACGTCTACCTCGACGGCGCCGCCCGCCTCCGCCCCGACCTCGCCGGCTGAGCCTTACGGTCGTCGATCGCCGGGTGCCGGCGGCGAACGGCGGTGCCCCGGGCCGGGACACCGCCGTGAGCGCGAACTCAATTCAGGGGACGATCCGCAACTGCGCCATCATGCCGTACGCCGAATGCTCCAGCATGTGGCAGTGGTAGACGTAGCGACCGAGGTACCCACGGAACGTCGCCTGGACCCGGACACTCTCGCCGGGGGCGAGGAAGACGGTGTCCTTGAGCCCACGCTCACCGGGCGCCGGCGGCCGGCCGTTGCGGTCCAGCACCCGGAACTGCACGAGGTGCATGTGGAAGGTGTGGTTGACCCCACCGAACTCGGTGTCGATGTTGGTGATCCGCCAGACCTCGGTGGCCCCGTGCCGGATTCGGAAGTCGATCCGGTCCGGATCCCAGAGCTTGCCGTTGATCAGGCTCTCGATGGTCTCGAAGTTGGTGCTGAGCACGACCTCACGGCGTACCGTCGGCGGCGGCAACGCCGGCAGCGGCCGGAGCCGGTCCGGCAGCCGGCTGTGGTCGTGGGCGTGCCGTACCACGTCGAACCGGAGCACCGGCCCCCGGGTCTCGGACAGCACGACCTGACTGCCCGGGCGGCGCCGGGAGAAGTCGACCACCACGTCGGCCCGCTCGGCCGGGCCGAGCCGCAGCTCGGTGACCGGCACCGGCGCCGGGAGCAGTCCGCCGTCCGTGCCCACCTGGACCATCGGCAGGCCATCGAGGTGCAGGGTGAGCGTGCCGTGGGTGGAGGCGTTCAGCAGCCGGAGCCGGTACCTGCGGGCGGCCACCGGGAAGTACGGCTGTGGCCTGCCGTTGACCAGCACCACCGGGCGGTCGAAGTCGAATGGGTCGAAGTACAGGTTGCCCTGCTCGTCGAAGCGGGACTCGCGCAGCATGATCGGCACGTCGTACTGACCGTCCGGCAGGCGCAGGTGCCGCTCCTGCGGGTCGTCGATGAGGTAGAAGCCGTGCAGGCCGCGGTAGACGTGCTCGGCCTCGGTGTGGTGGCTGTGGTCGTGGTACCAGAGGGTGGCACCCCGCTGCCGGTTCGGGTAGTCGTACACCCGGGACCGGCCCGGCGCGATGACGTCCATCGGGTGGCCGTCGTCCTCGGGGGCGACGTGCCCGCCGTGCAGGTGCACGTTCGCCGGGTGGTCGAGCTGGTTGTGGTACTCGACGCGGATCCGGCGACCGGCCCGGGCCCGGATGGTCGGGCCGACGAACCCACCCCCGTACGACAGCACCGGCGTCCGTACGCCGGGCAGCAGCTCGACGGAGGCGGTGCGGATCGGGATCCGGTAGTGGTCCACGCCGCCCCACGAGCGGACCGGCATCGCCACCGGCGGCACCGGCATCCGGACGCTGAACGGCGTGCCCGTCGGCGCGGCGCCTCGGGGCGGCGAACCACCGTGCGTCCCGTGCCCGTGCTGCCCGCCGCCCGAAGCCACCGCCCGAAGGTGCTCCCCGGCCGGGATCACCAGACCGGCTCCGGAGAGGGCGCCGGCCGCCAGGAGATTCCTTCTGCTGATCATTTCTCCCCCAGTTCCACGGCCGCCGCGGACGACCGGTTCGGGTCACCCGCGGCGGGAGGCCGCACCGCCGGACACCGGTCAGCGCAACGGACGGATGAAGCTTCTGATGTCGTCGACCAGCAGTTGGGGCTGTTCCAACGCGGCGAAGTGACCGCCCCGGTCGAACTCGGTCCAACGGCTGAGGGTGGGCAGGATCCGCTCCGCCCACCGCCGGACCGGGCGTACGGCGTCGGCGGGGAAGCAGGCCACCCCGACCGGCATCCGCAGCGGCCAGGGCCCGGCCCAGGTCCGGACGAAGTCGGCGTCGAGCCGGTTGGACTCGTAGTAGAGCTGGGCGCTGGAGCCGGCGGTGCCGGTCAACCAGTAGATCATCACGTTGGTGAGCAGATCGTCCCGGTCGACGGCGTCCTCCGGCGCCTTCACCGAGTCGGTCCACTCCCAGAACTTCTCCACGATCCAGGCGAGCTGCCCCACCGGCGAGTCGGTCAGGGCGTACGCCAGGGTCTGCGGACGGGTGGACTGGATCTTGCGCCAGCCGGCGCCGTCCTGCTCGAACGTCTGCGCGAACTCCAGCCGGGCGAGGTCCTCCACGCCGAGGTCGGCGAACATGGCCGGGTCCTCGGGCGGGAAGGTGGCGAGCATGTTGACGTGGACGCCGGCGACGTGTTCCGGGTCGGCGAGCCCCAGCTCCAGGGAGATCGGCATCCCCCAGTCGCCGCCCTGGGCGACGTACCGGTCGTAGCCGAGCCGCCGCATGAGTTCGGCCCAGGCCCGCGCCACCCGCCGGGTGTCCCAGCCGACCTCCCGGGTCGGGCCGGAGAACCCGTACCCCGGAATCGACGGGATCACCACGTGGCAGGCGTCGGCCGGGTCGCCGCCGTGCGCGGCCGGATCGGTCAGCGGCCCGACGATCCCGAGGAACTCCACGAACGAACCCGGCCAGCCGTGCGTGAGGATCACCGGAGTCGCGGTCGGCTCGGCCGAGCGGACGTGCACGACGTGCACGTCGGTGCCGTCGATCTCCGTGACGAACTGCGGGAAGGCGTTGAGCCGTCGCTCGGCGGCCCGCCAGTCGTAGCGGTGCCGCCAGTGGTCGACCAGGTCACGCAGGTAGTCCAACGGCACCCCGCGCTCCCATCCCACTCCGGGAAGCTCGGTGGGCCAGCGGACGGCGGCGAGCCGACGGTCCAGGTCGTCGAGGTCGGCCTGCGGGACGTCGATCCGGAACGGACGCATGGTGGACCCTCCGTTTCTCGTGGTCAGGATCGTCCGCCGAGCAGCTGGCCCGGCCGGGCGGGGGTGTGGTTCGTGGCCCGGGGGCGGCCGTGGCGGAGCACCCGGAGCATGGTGGCCGGGCGCATCAGCGACGATGGGGGGTCGATCAACCCGGCCACCCGGATGAACGCGTCGGTGAGGCGGGCGTCCCGGGTGGCCGCCCGTTGCAGGCGTGCCACGTACGCGTTCGCGAAGCGGATCTTCGCGGTCCGCTTGCCCTCGACCCCGGCGTACCCGAGGTCGGCACCGCCGGAAAAGTCCCACGGCGAGTCGAGCTGCCGCGCCAGGTCGCGGAAGAAGGCCACCGGCTGTGGCTCACCGTGGCGCAGGTGCTCGGCGAGCACCAGTGAACCCAGCGCGGCGGCGGTCATCCCCTGCGCGTAGATCGGGTTGAAGCTGCACACCGCGTCGCCCATCACGAGCAGGCCGGCGGGGAACCGGGTGAGACGCTCGTAGCGCCGGCGGACGCTGGCCGGGAACCGGAAGGTCACCGCGTCGTCGACCGGCTCGGCGTCCTGGACCGCCCGGTAGATGTCCGGCACCGGCAGGGAGCGGACGAAGGCGAGGAACCCCTCCGGGTCGGCCGGCGGGTAGTCGCCGAGGATCCCGGTCAGGGTCAGCTCCACCACCCCGCCGTCACCCGGAACCCGGTAGAAGAAGGCGCCCCGAGGGCTGGTCGGGGTGGCGGCCGGGATGATCGCCAGGTCGCTGCCGAAGGGGTCCTCGGGCAGCCGGAAGTGGCGGGTGGTGTACGCCAGGTCGATCTTGACGCGGTCCTCGGCCGGTCGCTGGTAGCCGAGCGCCGCCAACCACGCCGGAGTGCGCGACCCCCGACCGGTCGCGTCGACGACCAGGTCCGCGTCGAGCACCTCCTCGCGGCTGTCCTCGGCCCGTCGCTGGACCCGGGCCCCGATGACGCGGGCACGGTCCGGTGTGGTCACCAGGCCGACGATGTCGTGTCGTTCCAGGACGCGCACGTTCGGGATGGACTGCACCCGGTTGCGTACCGCGTGTTCCAGGACCGGCCGGGTGGCCGGCACGGAGACCAGCCCCGAACGGGACGGCAGCATCCGCTGCCCGTCCACGTACCAGCGGATGTCGCCGCTGAAGTCGCCCGGCACGACCCCGGCCGCCCGCAGGTCGTCGGTGAGCCCCGGGAACTGGCTCTCCAGGATCTGGTACCCGCGCGCCACCAGGCCGTGCGCGTGCCGGCCGTGCGGCACCCCCGGCCGGTACCCGGAAACGCCGGTGACCTCGTCCCGGTCGACCAGCAGCACCTCGGCATACCGGTCGGCGAGCACCCGGGCGGCCAGCAGGCCGCCCATGCTCGCCCCGAGCACCACCACCCGTCGGGTGGAACCCTCCCCCATCACGTCACGTCCTCGCCCGGTGCGGCCGGCTCAGGCCGGGTTGGCCGGGGAGTTCTGGTACGCGGTGAGCAGCCACTGCCCTTCCCGCCTGACCAGCAGCCAACTGGCCCGCACCGCCCGCTCGGCGGCAAGTTCGGTCTGTCCCGGGGCGAGCACGCCCCCTTCGGTGAGCACGAGGACGACGTCGTCGGCCAGCACCTTCATCGCGACGGGCGTACCGGTGACCCGGGTGCCCTGGTAGGGACCGGCGAAGGCCTGCGCCATGAAGCCGCGGATCTCGTCGCGGCCGTGCCGGGCGAGCCCGGGCAGGATCATGCTGCCGTCCTCGGTGAAGGTGGCGGCGAAGGCGTCGGCGTCGTGTGCGGCCCAGGCGGCGATGATGCGCTGCGGCACGTCGCGCACCGCCGCCTCGTCCTCGGCGCTGAGCGAAACCGTGGTGCTGTTCGGCATGGGTCTGGTCCCTTCCTGGGGTCGGGTGGCCCGTCCGGTACGCCGCCGGCGTTCCCGGACGGCAGCCGGTGGGGTGCGATGCGGGATCACGGCAGCCCGGGCCGGCACCGACACCGTGGTCAACGGCTGGGGTCGGTATGGCCGGCGGTCCTGCCTGCTCGACGTCCTGCCCAGTCCCATTCTGTGGCGGTGGCCGGGCCGGCTCATCTCCGAGAATGCGCGGTCCGGAGCCGCGTCCGCGCAGCCCCGCCGGGCAGGTCGGCCGGGCACCTCCCGGTTGGGGAGATGCCCGGCCGACGAGGCCGCGCCCACCCGGGGGAGCCCCGCGGGCGCGACCGGCACGGTGGCGGCGGATCCCGGCGCCGCCACCGCGGGTCAGATGTAGAGGGTGTTCGGGCCGAGGCCGCAGAGGATCCGGCCGTACAGCTCCAGGTTCGTGTTGGGGTGCATGATGGCGTGCAGGTTCAGCGTCTGCACGTCGCGCGCGATACGTTGGATCGGTACGTCCTGGTAGATCGACGAGCCGCCACTCGCGGTGTTCAGCAGGTCCACCGCCTCCTTGGACCGCTGACACACCGCGCCCAGGTCGAGGCGGATTCGGGCGCGTTCCTCGATGGTCCACTCCTCACCCGCGGCCGCCTTGCGGTCGAGCAGCTCCGCGGAGCGGTACGCGTGGAAGTCGGCCTCGTCGATCCTGATGGTGGCATCGGCGACCTGGAGGTGCGTGATCGGCGCCTGGCTCTGGTCGGCGTAGTCGGTGTAGGTGATCTTGCGGCCGGGCAGCCGCTCGAAGAACGCCTCGCGCGCCCCCTTGGCCAGGCCGAGACAGCTCGCCCCCACCGTCGTGCAGGCCATCGACATGAACGGGACGCGGTACATCGACGAGTCGGCGTTGGAGTTGGTCAGCGGCGCGCCCTGGATGACCGGCCCCATCGACACCACCCGGCGCTCCGGGACGAACACCCCGTCGGCCACCGTGGTGACGCTGCCCGACCCGCGCATGCCGGCCGTGTGCCAGTCGTCCACGATCTGCAGGTCGCTGATCGGCACGGCGACCATGACCGGCTCGTGCCCGCCGTCCGGCGTGGGCCGCACCGCCGCGTTGGTGTTCCAGTGGCTCTGCGTCGCGCCGGTGTTGAACGACCACTTCCCGTTCAGGATGACGCCACCCTCGGTGGGCACCGCGACCGCGCCCGGGCTGAGGATGCCGCTGACCCGCACGTCCGGCGTGGAGAAGATCTCCTCCTGCACCTCGTCCGGGAAGAGGCCGGCCATCCAGCTGCTGATCATCCAGACGGCCATCGTCCAGGCCGTCGAGCCGTCGCCCCGGCCCAGCTCGGAGACCACGTCGACGACGGTACGCATGTCCGACTCGTAGCCGCCGTACCGGGCGGGCAGCCGCATCTTCAGCAGACCGGCGTCGGTGATCGCCGCGATCACGTCCTCGGGCAGGCGGCGGCTCTCCTCGGCCTTCTGCGCCTTCTCCCGGAGCAGGGGCACCATGTCCGCGGCGCGGCGGGCAAGCTCGGAACGGGGCGGTGCTGCCATGGTCTCCATCGAACCTCCTGGTACGTCGAACGGCTGACACGACGGGCACGTACGGGAAGGCCGGGCGCGGCCCTCCGATGAGAACGGACGTCGCCGCGCGGCGCGGCGGCCGGGCGACCGGCCTGGCCGGCGCACCCCGACCCTGGCATCCGCGGGCCGGGGGCGCACCTTCCGAATTGCGACGTCCGATGCTTGACGGGAGGTGGCCGGCGGCCTATGCGGCGGCCTCGACCGGCTCGCGGACGGCGTCGGGCGCGGCCACCAACTCCGCCAGCACCTCCTGGTAGGCGGCGACCAGACCGGCGACGGTCGCCTCGTCGAACAGGCCGCTCTTGTAGGCGACGCAGCCGATCACGTCCCCGCACGGGTCGAGGTTGAGCGTCCACAGGGCACCGTCGGGAACGTCCGAGCCCAGCGGCTGCGACACCAGCCGGCGGCGGATCTCCGTGTACTCCAGGTCGCCGACCCGCTCACGGTCGAGCAGGAAGGGGAACGGGAAGACCTGGAACACGCAGACCGCCCGGTCGTCCTCGATTGCCGGCATCATCAGCTCCGGCGCGTGGGCCAGGATCTGCGGCACGTCGTGCGAGTAGGCGTCGACGCAGACGTTCCGGGTGGCCACCACGGCCTCCCGGAAGGTGCGGCAGCCGGTCAGGTCGACCCGGATGGGCATGAAGTTGAAAAACGACCCGACGGTGTACTGGAACAGCTCTCCACCCCGGCCCGGGGTGAAGGTGGGCACGACCACGTCCGGTGAGCCGCCGACCCGCTCGGCGAGGACGGCGAAGGCCGCGAACAGCACCATGAACGGCGAACTGCGGGTGGCCCGGCCCAGCTTGAGCGCCGGACCGATCACGTCCGCGCCGATGAGGAACCGGTGCACCGCGGTGGTCGGCTCCGCCGCCGCCGAGCGCGGCCGGTCCGTGCCCACCGTGAAGACCCGGGCCCCCCGCAGGTTCTCCGACCAGAATCGGCGTGGGGCGTCCATGACGGCCGGATCGCCGACCAACGCGCGCTGCCACTCCGCGAACTCCCGGTACTGCCGTGGCTCCGGCAGCGCCGGCAGATCGTGGCCGCACCGCACGGCGTACCGGTGGGCGAGATCCCGGATGATCAGCCGCATCGACCAGCCGTCGGTGGCGGTGTGGTGCGAGACCAGCAGCAGCACCGCGTCCCGGTCGTCGAACCGGGCGAGCACGGCCCGCAGCAGCGGCAGCTCCGTGCTCGGAAAGGTGGCGGCCTCCGCCTCGATCAGCAGCCCCTCGGCCGCCGCGTCCCGGTCGCCCGGCGGAACCGTGGACAGGTCACGCAGCGTCAGTCGGGGCGAGCCGGGCGCGCAGATCGCCTGGTGGCGGTCGTCGGGGGTGCGCATGATCGTGGTCCGCAGCGCCTCGTGCCGGGCGACCACGTCGTCGAGGGCACCCTGCAACGCCTCGACGTCGACCTCGCCACGGACCCGCCAGCCGTGGACGATGTGGTAACGCGGGCCGAAGGGCCCCTCCTCGTCGCCCCGGTCGTACATGCAGAGAAAGTCCTGGTTCAGCGACAGCGGCGCCTGGTGCACCAGGCCGCCCGGCGCCGAGTTCTCCGGAATGCTCATGGCCGTCAGCCCTTTCGTCGTTCCCGGTCAGTGGTCCATGCAGGCGGCACAGCCGCCGGTCTGGTCCATGCAGGCGGCACAGCCGCCGGTCTGGTCCATGCAGGCGGCAACAGCCGCCGGTGGGTACCGGCCCGGGCCGACCCCGCTGTCGCGCCCGGGCCGGCCCCGGTCACCGCAGGCCCGCCGGGGCCGGCTCCGCGCCGACGGACAACCGCTCGGCCAGGCCGGCCACCGTCGGCGCCTCGAACAGCGCCCGCAGCGGCAGCTTCGCCCCGAGACCCGCCTCGATCCGGCTGATCAGCCGCATCGCTAGCAGGGACTGGCCGCCGAGCTGGAAGAAGTCGTCGTCCACACCCACCCGGTCCAGCCCGAGCACCTCGGCGAAGATCTCGCTGAGGATTTCCTCCTGCGCGGTACGCGGCGCCCGGTACGCCACCGCGGCCTCCGGGTCCGGCTCCGGCAACGCCCGACGGTCCAGCTTGCCGTTCGGGGTCAGCGGCAGGGCGGACAGCGCCACGAAGGCGTCCGGAACCATGAAGTCGGGCAGGCTCGCGATGGCGTACGCGCGCAGCGCGCCCAGGTCGACCTGCCCGTCCCGGGCCACCACGTAGCCGGTCAACGACCGTTCCCCGGTCCCCAGTTGCCGCGCCACGACCGCGACGTCGGACAGCCCGGGAAAGCCCGCGAGCGCGCTCTCCACCTCGGCGAGCTCCACCCGGAAGCCCCGGACCTTCACCTGGTCGTCGGCCCGGCCGACGAAGTCGATCAGCCCGTCGGTGGTTCGCCGGACCAGGTCGCCGGTGCGGTACATCCGCTCACCACCACCGGCGAACGGATCGGCGACGAACCGCTCCGCGGTGAGATCCGGCCGACCGACGTACCCGCGGGCCAGCCGGGGCCCGGCGACGTACAGCTCACCCACCTCACCCTCGGCGACCTCGGTGAGCGACTCGTCGAGGACGTACACCCGGATGCCGTCCATCGGCCGGCCCACCGGCACCGTCGGGCCGGGCGAAAACGGCGCGGCCATCGGCGAGTGCGTGGTGAACAGGGTCGACTCGGTCGAGCCGTACATGGCGCGGACCACCAGGCCGGGACAGGCGTCGAGGACCCGCTGCACCGCCCTGGGCGCGATCACGTCACCGCCGGTCATCACCTCCCGCACCCCGGCCAGGCAGTCCGGCGCCTCGTCGGCCACCACCCGGAACAGGCCGGCCGTCAGGTGCACGGCGGTGATCCGGTGCGTGTCGACCAGCCGGCGCAGGGTGGCCACGTCGAGGTCCGCCGACGGACCCACCACGACCTGACCACCCCGGGTCAACGGCACCCACAGCTCGTAACTGGAGACCTGGAAGGCGTACGGGGCCACCATCAGCACCCGCAGGTGCCGGTCACCGGACCACGCCTCGTCCCGGATCAGCCGGGCGACGGCCCCCTGGGGGATGGCCACCCCCTTCGGGTCGCCGGTGGACCCGGAGGTGTACATGACGTACGCGATGTCCTCCGGGTCGGTGGGCAACGCCGGGTCGGTCGACGGCATCCCGGCCAGCTCGGCGTCGGCGTCGACCAGCAGGACGGTGCCGCCCTCGGGCAGCCCGCGCCGCTGGGTCGCCGTGTCGGCCAGCAGCGGCGGGCCGCCCGCCTGGTCGAGGATCCACTCCATGCGCTCGCGCGGGTAGGCCGCGTGCAGCGGCAGGTACCACGCCCCGGCCTTGAGTACTCCCAGCAGGGCCACGACCAGCTCCGCGGTGCGCTCGGTCAGCACCGCCACCGGCTGCTGCGGTCGTACGCCCAGGGCGATCAGCCGGTGCGCGAGCCGGTTCGCCCGCTCGTCCAGTTCCCGGTACGTCAACCGGCGGTCGCCGGCCACCACGGCCACCGCGTCCGGGGTCCGGCCCACCTGCTCGGCGAACAATTCATGAACAGAGGTGGAAGTCATCACCCGCTCCAATCACGTGGACTAGGACCACGACGCCTCGATGCCATTTCCGAATACGCACGATCGTTGACGGGAACCGTCAGCCGGCCGGGCCGAACGCCACCGGCAGACTGCTGTATCCGCGCAGGAAGGTGGAATAGAGCGGGGTCGGCCGCCCACGCAGCTCGATGGTCCGCACCCGGCGGCGCAGCGCGTCCACCACGGCTCGGACCTCCGCCCGGCCCAGAAACGCCCCGAGGCAGAAGTGCGGCCCGTGCCCGAAGGTCAGGTGCTTGTTCGGCGACCGGCCCAGGTCGAACACGTCCGGCCGGTCGAAGACCTCCTCGTCCCGGTTGGCCGAGGCGTTCCAGACGGTCACCACGTCCCCCGCCGGGATGCTCTGCCCGCCGAGCACCGCGTCCCGGCGGGCGACCCGACCGACGTGCATGGCCGGGGTGTTCCAGCGCAGGATCTCCTCCACCGCGTCGTCTGGCGACACCTCGCCGCGGCGCAGTGCCCGCCACTGCGCCGGGAACTCGACGAAGTTCAGCACCGCGCTGATCATCGCCAGCCGGCTGGTCTCGTCCCCGGCCAGAATCAGCCCGTAGCAGTTCAGCACCACCTCCTCGTCGGTCAGCGGCGCCCCCTGCACGTCACAGGTGGCGAGGGTGCTGATCACGTCGTCGCGGGGGTTGCGCCGCCGGTCCGCCGCCAGGCCGTGGAAGTAGAGCAGGATCTCGTTGCGGGCCAGCCAGGTCTCGTGGTCGGGCTGGTCCGGCACGTCGGAGCTGAGCGCCTGCTTGCTCAGCCGCAGCAGGGCGGCCCGGTCCGCCGGCGGCACGCCGAGCAGGTCGCAGATCGTGCCGATCGGCAGCTCGTCCGCGACGTCCCGGGCGAAGTCACCACCACCGGCCGTCACCATCGCCGCCACCAGCCGGTCGGCCCGGGACCGGACGGCATCCAGCACCGGCTTGAGCATCCGGGGGGAGAAGGACCGCAGCAGGGTGGCGCGGACAGCGGTGTGCCGGGGCGCGTCGGAGACCGCCAGCAGTTTCCCGCCAGCGGTGTCCCCACCGGTGAGCAGCGAGGTCAGCATGTTCCCGTGGCCGGAGACGAAGGTCGCCGGGTCCTTGTAGACCGCGAGGGCGTCTGCGTACCGGGTGACGACCCAGAAGTGCGGGCCGTGGACGGTCCGCGGATGCCGCCAGACCGGCCGGGTGGCGCGCAGCCGCCGCCACACCTCGTCCAGTCCGGGACCGGCGAAGGTCGCCGGATCGGCGAGATTGACCCCGGCGAGGTCGTCGGCGACGCCGATACCGGAGGTCACCGTCAGTCCCGTTCCGCCTGGCGCTGTGCCTCCACGGCCTCGTACAACGCCTTGATGTTGCCGCTGCCGAAGGTACGGGCGCCGAGCCGCTCCACCATCTCGAGGAAGAAGGTCCGCCGGGGATGCGCCGACCGGGTGAAGATCTGGAACAGTTGGCCGTGATGGTCCTCGTCGACCAGGACGTTGACGTCACGCAGGTCGGTCACCGTGTGCCGGGCCAACTCCAGCCGCTGCGGCAGCATCGCGTAGTAGGTGTCCGGGGTGGACAGGAACTCCACCCCCCGCTCACCGGCCTCGCGCACCGCACGCACGATGTCGGTCGCGGTGAAGGCGACGTGCTGCACGCCCGCGCCGCCGTGGTTCTTCAGGAACTCGTCGATCTGGCCGGGGCTGCGGGAGACGTCCGGTTCGATGAGCGTCAGCGTCACCGCACCGCTCGCGTCCTGCACGACCTTCGAGTTCATCGCCTGGGCGCCGACCACGATGCGCTCCTCGAAGATCATCCGGAAGTCGAGGACCGTCTCGTAGAACTGCACGGTCGGGTCGAGCTGACCGGGCTCCAGACAGACCGCGAAGTGGTCCACGGCTGTCAACCCGCTGTCCCAGCTCGGCTCGGCGCCGTGGTGGGGCAGCAGGCCCGGCAGGTGGCGGGCGTCCAGATCCCCGGTACGGCGGACGAAGGTGTGCGCGACGTCGCCGAAACCCATGACGGTGGCCTGGACGACACCGTCCCGTTCCCGAGGCGGCGACACCGGCCGAGCGCCCCGGCGTACCGCCTCGGTGAAGGCGGTGGCCGGGTCGGCGACACCGAAGCTGATGTCGGCGACGCCGCTGCCGTGCTTCTCCACGTACGCGGCGGCCGGGTGGTCGCCCACCAGCGGCTCGGTCAGCACCAGCCGGATCTCCTCGCGGCCCACCCCGGCCGAGCGCGCCTCCAGGGGCGCCGTCGGGTCGGTGCCGGCGTAGACGGCGAAGCCGAAGCCGTCCACCAGTCGACGGGTCTCGTCGGCCAGATCGCTGACGTAGAACTCGATGTGATCGAGGGACAGTTGGCCGAAAACCGAGGTCGGTGCTGTGCTCATCAGATCATCTCCCCTTGTCGTGGGTCGGTTCGGCGCCGCCGCCGGCACGGCCCGGCGGGACACCGGTCAGCGGGTGTCGACGAGCCGACGCGGGCGGGGGTCGGTCCAGTGGGTGTTGACGTACCGCAGGCATTCGTCCCGGCCGGTCGGACCGTGCACGGCGGTCCAGCCCGCCGGCACCTCGGCGAATTCCGGCCACAGACAGTGCTGGCCCGTGGCGTTGACCAGAACCCGGAAAGCGCCGTCCTCGACATCGAAGGGATTGGCCATCCGATTCCTCCAGCCGGATCGTTGGATCACCACGCGGAAATTGCGTACGCCGGCGCCGCGGACGATTACCCGCGACCTCATCGGCACGTTTAGACGGTGCCACCGGCGACTCGCCGGACGCATCTTCCGGGTTGCGGCGAACCGCCCGACGAGGTCACGAAACGGCAGGACCGTCGGTGGCGCGCACGCGCCACCGACGGTCCGTTTCCGCGGGTACGGGCGGGTCAGGGCAGCGTTTGCCGCCCGGTGGGTCGGGTCAGCCCCAGACCCCGACCTGGTAGCACTCCGCGGGCCGTTGCCCCGCACCCACGCACCGGGCGTTGTACGCGTCCAGCAGCCGCTGCGCCCGGGCGTCGGCGAGCCGGAACCGGGCGACCCGGTCGGCGCCCCGCAGCAGCACGTCGTCCATCGCCTGCACCAGCTCGTTCTGGATGCCGTCGAATGCCCCTGTCACCACGCCGAGACCGGCCGGCGACCGCTTCGCCGTCCGGATCCGGTCCAGCGCAACCTTCGACGACGGGTGCTCGGCGAACCAGCCCTCCTGGTGCAGCAGCTGGATCGAGTGGGTGTTCATCGGCAGGTAGCTGGTGCTCTTGTGCCAGGCGGCGGAGTTGCGCGGGCTGTTGAGGAACTGCATGAAGGCCAGCGCGCCGTCCTGGGTCTGCCGGTCCAGCCCGGCCCGCAGCCACAGTGAGTCACCGGAGTTGACGTTGCCCACCGACCGGCCGTACCCGTCGTGCGGCAGCGGGGCGGCCCCGACACCGAAGCCGGCCTCGGCACCGAACTGGGCGTAGGTGTCGCCCATGTTGGCGGCGTCCAGGACGAACGCGACCTGCTGGCCGACGAACGACTCGAAGTTCGCGCCCCAGTCCTCCGGCGTACCGCTGTAGCGGTAGTGGCCGGCGCGGTGCATCCGCTGCCACCACCCGGCGTAGGCGAGCATCTGGGGCGAGTCCAGGTGCACCCGCGTCGCCCGGCCGCTGCGGCCGTTGTCCCGGTCGGTCAGCAGGCCGTCCTGCTGGGCGATGGCCTGCTGGAAGAACCAGTTGTGGTTCGGCCAGGTGACGCAGTGCTCGGGGGCGTCCGGCAACGTGGCGATCCTCGCGCAGGCGGCCTCGATCTCCGCCCAGGTACGCGGCAGCCGCGAGATGCCCGCCCGGGCGGTGACGGTGGTGTTGGCGTACAGCAGGCTGGTCATGCTGGTGACCGGGAAGGACATCAGGTCACCGCGGTAGGTGTAGTAGTCCCGCACCTGCGGCAGCAGGTCCCGCAGCACCACCCGCTCGCCGAGGATGTGGCTGCGCCCGCCGATCGCCCGCTGCACCGAGGTGAACAGCGGTCGGCCGTCGCGGCCCCTCGCGTCCCGGGCGATCTGGGTGGCGTTGTAGTAGTAGTTCGCGACCTCCGGCGGGTTGCCGGCGCTGACCGCCTCGGCCACCTTGCCGGGCAGGGCGGTGTAGTCGTGCGCCTCCACCTTGACCTGGTAGCGCGGGTGGGCCCGGTTGAACTCCTCAGCCAACTGTTTGCGTTGGTCGAGGTAGCCGGGGAAGGGATAGTCGGCGAGCCATACGTCGATGACCACCTTCTTGTGGGTGGCCGCCTCCGCCGCCGCGGCGGCCGGCGGGACGAGGGACAGGGCGACCGCTGCGCTGAGCGACGACGCGATCAGTGCGCGGGATGTACGCATGGGACCTCCAGTGGTCGATTCCTCGGCTACCGAGACGAGTCACCGTTCATCCTGTTGGCCGACGGCCGCCGGCTCATCTCTCCGATTGCGCATTAGCCGGAGGGACGGGCGGGCCGGTCCCGACAGACGCGGTCCCGGTGCCCGGTGACCGGGCCGGGCGCAGGGCGAGCGCGGTCAGTACGGCGAGAGCCACGGAAACGACCGCCCCGGCCACCGCGACGACCGCCAGCGCGGCGGTGTACGCCTCCCGCGCCGGCGCGAGCACCTCGGGCAGCCGGTGGGCGACCCGCAGCGCACCGGAGAGCCCGTCCAGCGCGGTGGCGGCGTCCGCCGCCGGAATCCCGTCGGGCACCGCCTGACCCAACCGGCCCCGGTAGACGGCGGTGGCCGCGCTGCCCAGCACAGCGATACCGGTGGCCAGGCCGAACTCGGTGCTGGTCTCGCAGAGGCCCGAGGCGGCCCCGGCCCGCTGCGGTGGCACCGCGCCGACCACCAGGTCGACGCCCAGCCCGGCGGGAAGGCCGTTGCCGAACGCCACGACCGTCCACCCCGCCAGCACGGCACCGGTGCCGCCCGCGCCCGCCCCGGCCAGGACCGCGAAGCCTCCGGCGGCGACCAGAAGACCGGAGGCCATCACGGGACCGGCTCCGAACCGGGCGGCCAGCACGGGCGCGAGCATCGTCCCGACGATCATGGCCAGGGTGGACGGCAGCAGCCACAACCCGGCCCGCAGCGGAGACAACTGCCCGACCAGTTGGAGGTACTGGGTGACCAGGAGGGTGCTGCCGCCGAGCAGCACACCACCGGCGACCAGCACCACCAGCACCGGCCGGACCGCCCGCCGGGCGAACAGCGACAGGTCCAGCAGCGGGTCGGCCAACGCGCGCTGCCGCCGGACGAAGGCGACGCCGGCCGCCACACCCACCGCGGTCGCCAGCGGCACCACCGGGTGCCAGCCGTGGCGGGCCAGGTGTTTCAGGCCGTACACGATCGGCAGCACCGCGGCGAGGGAGAGCAGCACGCTGGGCAGGTCGACGCGGCCCGGGTCCGGGCGGCGCCGCTCCGGCAGCAGCAGCGGACCGGTCACGAGCAGCAGCAACATCACCGGAACGCCGAGCAGGAACGCCGAACCCCACCAGAAGAACTCCAGCAGCGCCCCGCCGACCAGCGGACCGGCGGCGTTGCCGGCGAGGAAGCAGCTCATCCAGACCGCGATCGCCGTCGCCCGCTGCCGGGGCTGCGTGAACAGGTCGCTGATCAGCGCCAGCGTCGAGGGCATCAGCGTGGCGCCGGCCACCCCCAACACCGCCCGGGTGGCGATGAGCATCGCGCTGCTGGTCGAGAAGGCGGCCAGCACGGAGGCCGCCGCGAACGCGGCGGCGCCGACCAGCAGCAGCCGTCGGCGCCCGACCCGGTCACCAACCGCGCCCATGGTGACCAGCAGCCCGGCGACCATGAAGCCGTACACGTCGGTGATCCAGAGTTGGGCCACCGCGTCCGCACCCAGGTCCACACTGAGTTGCGGCAGGGCCAGGAACAACACGCTCATGTCCACGGCGAGCAGCACCGTCGGCAGGGCGAGTACGGCCAGGGCGAGCCATTCCCGCCGCCCCGCGGCGCCGAACTCCGGGGAACCGCTAGGGCCAGTTTCGGTCATGGCCCGACCCTGGCAGCCGGCCCCGGCCGGCACATCTTCCACCGTGCGCAACCCTCGGGCGGGGTCGCTGTCCGTCGCTGTGCCGGCCCGGCCACCTACGGGATCGGGCCGGCCCGGCGGTGGCGCCGACGGGCCTACTTGTGCCCCAGGTCCCGCAGTGACAGCGTCCTGATCCGGCTCGGCCACTCGGCGCGGACGAGCTGCCGGCGCAACTCGCGGCGGACCTCCTCGGCGACGACCGGGTCGGCCTCGTACAGGTACAGGTCCAGGTCGAACCGGGTGCCGTCGTGCGCCTGGTAGGTGCGGGTAGCCGAGGCGATCACGTTGGGCAGGGCGTTGGCGATCCGCCGCACCGATGCCAGCGACACCTTGGTGCCGCCGGTCACCACAAAGTCGGAGAGCCGGCCCCGGAAGTGCAGGTAGCCGTCGTCGTCGAGGAGGAACAGATCTCCCGTGGCGATCTGGTCCGGGCCGACCAGGCAGTCACCGACCCGGCCCTCCGCCACCCCCACCTTGCGCCGCAGCACCGTGTCGGAGGTGACGAGCAGCTCCCCCACCCCGTCCGGGCCGGGGTCGCGCAGCGCCACCCGGACGCCGTCCAGCGGGCGGCCCACGGTGCCGAGCCGGCGGCGCGGTTCCCGGTGGGCGGCGAGGGTGCTGACCCGGGGCCCCGCCTCGGTCAGCCCGTAGGTGAGGTAGAACTCCAACCCGGGGCTGCGGTCGAGCACGGCCCCGGCCGTCGCCGGGTCCAGCGACTCACCGCCGACGGTCAGCATCCGCAACGACGGCGGCGGACGCCAGTCCGCCGCGACCAGCCCCCGGACCATGTACGGGGTGACCGACGAACTGGTCACCGCGTGTTCCCGCACCGCTGTCCAATAGGCGGCCGGCGTGAACGGCGGCCCGGCGATCACCAGCCGGGCACCGGTGACCAGACCGGCCAACGCCTGCGCCACCAGTGCGTAGGAGAAGTACAGCGGCAGGTTCACCAGGATCGTGTCGTCGGCACGCAGCCCGACCGACCGGGCGTGCCGGGCCGCGTTGCGGGTCAGCGACGAGAAGCGGTGCAGGCAGCCGCTGGCAACCCCGGAGGTGCCCGAGGTGAGGATGACGACGTGCCCCGGCTCGTGCCGCTGCGGGAGCACCCCGGTGAGGGTCTCGACCTGCACCGGCCCGAGCTGCCGCCCGGGCGGGTCGGCGGGGTGGCCGGTGGTGATCAGGGTACGGGCGCCGATCCGGTCGGCGATCTCCCGGATCCGGCCGGTGGGCGTGCCGGGGGGCACCAGCGCCGGCACGCCACCGGCGAGGAGCACACCGAAGAAGCAGCGCAGCAACGCGGCTCCGTTGGCGAGCGCCACCAGCACCACCTCGCCGGGCCGCCGGTCCAGTGCGTGCAGCTCCTCGGCGACCCCGTCGAGCAGGCCGGCCGCGTCCGGCGTCGGCTCCAGGTCGACCACCCCGTCGAGGTACGCCGCGATCTCGTCCCGCGAGTACGTCAGCACCGGGCCTCCGCGCTGGTCAGGACAACCGTGCGGACGGTGTGTCCAGCCGGGCCCCGCTCGTGCTCGGAGACGACCACCCGACGGCACACCCCACCGGTGAGCCAGGCCCGGGCCAGCAGCGCGACGGTGGGTCGGGCTGCCGGGGGCGGCATCGACAGCATCAGGCTCGGACCCCGCAGCCCGTGCACGATGCAGGCGAGACCGGCCACCGACCCGGGGTTCGCACCGGCGAACCGCAGTGGTGAGACTCGTCCCCGGTCCCGCATCGCGGTCACCTCCCGCATGGTGTGGCTGGTGCCGTACTCGCTGACCGCCAGCACCCCGACGTCGGTGCCGGTGCCCTTCCCGCTCTGTCCCGCCGCGTCGAACACCGCACCGACCGCGTCGGCGACGAGCCAGGCCACCGGGTCGGCGTAGAAGGATGCTCCCCGGTGCCGGTCCGGTTCGTCGCCGCCGGTCACGGTGGCGGTCGCCAGCACGGCCAGCGCATCCTGGTCAGCCCAGACCATCGGGCACCCCGGCCAGGACCAGGCTGGTGTTGAACCCGCCGAACCCGAGCGTCACGCTCAGCCCCGCTCCGTCGCCCAGCGCGACCGGCCCGCCCCGGGGCATCGGGAGCGTCACTGCGGCGGCGACGGTCTCCAGGCCGTACACCGGCGGCACCTTGCCGTGCCGCAGCGCCTGCACCAGGGCGATCGCCTCGATGGCGCCGGTCGCGCCGAGGGTGTGCCCGAAGGCGCCCTTGGTGGCGAAGAGGACCGGCCGGGTGCCGTCGGGGAACAGCCGGGCGAAGCTGGCCGCCTCGACCGCGTCGTTCACCGGCGTGCCGGAGCCGTGCGCGTTGATCACGGCGATCTGGTCGGGCCGCAGGCCCGCCTCGGCCAGCGACCGCCGTACCGCCAGCAGCACCGCCGCGCCGGACGGGTCGGGCGCGGTCATGCCGGCCGCGTCGTTGGACGAGCCACCACCGAGGAGGGTCGCGTACCCGCCGACGCCGCGCCGGTGCGCCCGGTCGGCCTCCTCCAGCACCACGACGCCGGCCCCCTCGCCCAGCAGCGTCCCGTCACCGTCGGCGTCGAAGGCACGCAGGGTGGTCGGCGACATGGTGCCCAGCGCGCTGTGCCCCAGCCGCTTCGCCTCGGTCAGCACGTCCACCCCGCCGCAGACGCAGACGTCGGCCACGCCGGCGGCGATCAGGTGCCCACCCACCATGATCGCGTCCGCCCCGGACGAGCAGGCGGTGGAGACCGAGACCGGTGGCCGGGTGAAGCCGAGCTGGGCCGCCACCGCCGTGGCCCAGTCGTGCAGTCCGCCGGCGCGGGGGTCGTCCAGCTGGGCGCCGTAGCTGGTGCCGAGCACCAGCAGCGCCGATCCGGGCTCGCCGCCGAGGCCGGCGTCGCGGATCGCCCGGTCGACCGTCCGGGTGGCGAGGGCAACCTGCCGCCGGGCCGGCGCCCAGTCCGGCGGCGGGTCGGCAAGCGCCGCCGCCGTGCGGTTGCGCAACCCGTACGCCGACGGCACCTCCCGCAGTCCGCTCTCGCCGGCCAGCAGACGGGCCCAGACCTCGTCGAGCGAGGTGCCGAGCGCGGTGTCCCAGGCCATTCCGGTGACCAGGACGCGGCGGTTCACCACAGCTGGCGCCCGAGTTCGTCGACTTTGGTCCGCACCAGCGATCCCCGGAACGCGGCGACCCGGTTGCCCTGCACCGTGGCCCGGCAGGAGAAGTGGAACGACGAGCGGTAGAGCCGGTCGCAGCGGACGTCGAAGACGACCTGGTCGCCGGGGACGACGACCCGGGTGAACCGGCTCTGCACCGAGCCGATCAGGGTCAGCTCGTCGTCGGCCAGCGGCGAGGTGCTCAACTGGTACAGGATGATCCCGGACTGCGCGAACGCCTGCATGAGGTGGCTGCCGGGAAACACCGCCCGCTCGGGAAAGTGACCGGCGATGGCGTCCATCGTCCCGGACACCGACATCAGGCTGCGCAGGTACTCGCCGGGGCGGTGCTCCAACACCCGGTCGATGTAGATCATCGGGTGCCGGTGGCGCAGCCAGCTCTTCAGCTCGGTGAAACCGAGGGAGGTGTCGGTCGTCTCACTCATCGCGATCCCCTTCCGCCGCGGTCGGTGCTTGCCTCTCGTGCCGGCACTCGCGCAGGGCCCGGCGCAGCGGGGCCGGCAGTGCCACCGCCTGTCCGCCGGCCCGGTCCACGACGCAGAGCACCAGCGCCCCGGTGGCCAGCAGCTCGCCGGCCACGTCGCCGTCCGGTTCACGGTGCACCGCGCCGGACAACTCACAGGTGGCGCCGGCGACCCGGTCCACCTGGACGTCGACCCGCAACCGGTCCAGGAACCGGGCCGACGCCCGGTAGCTCATGCGCAGATCGCGCACGGCCAACTCCAACCCCTGGTCGGTGAGCTGCCGGACGCCCACCCCGAGCCGGTCCAGGTTCTCCAGCACCGCCGTCTCCAGCAGCGAGGCGTACCGGCTGAAGTGGACGACGCCGCCCGCGTCGGTGTCGACATGCTCCACCCGCCGGCGCAGCTGCCGAAGCCCCGTCATTCCCGCGACCCGCGGAACACGCGGGAGCCGTCGGCGATCCGGCCCACCAGTTCCTCGGCCTCGTCGAAGGTGGTGATCAGCGGCGGCGCGACCCGCATGGTCGGGAAGACGTACCGCAGGCCGCGCGAGCGACGGCCGGCCCCGGCCATGAACTCGACGTACGCCCCGGCGCGGACGACCTGCTCCCGCAGCTCGGCGAGCCGGCCCGCCGCCCGCTCGGTCAGCTCGACACCGTGCATCACGCCGGTGCCCCGCGCCTCCTGGTACAGGTCGGGGAAGGCCTCGACCAACTCTCGGCGGAGCAGCCCGGCGAGGTGCTCGCCGAGGGCGACCGAGTGGTCGAGCAGCTTGTCGCCGACCATCAGGCCCAGCCCGTCGCGGATCACGGCGCAGGCCAGCGGACGCAGGTCGGAGGTGGCCACGGCGCCGGAGCCACGCGGCGACAGGGACCGCCGGGCGATCACCATGGACAGCGACAGCGCACCCATGCCGACGCTCTTGCCGATGACCGTGACGTCCGTCGGGACCGGGCCCGCCTCGTCCGCCATCGCGAAGAACCGGCCGGTCTTGGCGAAGGTGAGCACCTCGTCGGCGACCAGCAGCGCGCCGTTGACCCGGCACAGCTCGGCCAGCGCACGCAGATACCCTGGCGGCGGCTGGAGGATCCCGGCGTCGCCCTGCACCGGTTCGACCACCACCCCGAGCAGCCGGTGGCCCTTCTCGGCGAACCAGGCGGCCAGCACGTCGGCGTCGCCGAAGGGCAGGTGCTCGACGGTCACCCCGAACGGCCGGTCCGGCGCGAGCGCCGGCAGGCCCACCCGGTAGTGGCGGCGGTTCAACAGCGGCACCAGGCCGCCGGTCCACCCGTGCCAGGCCCCCTCGAAGGCGAGGATGATGTCCCGGTCCGCCGCCTCGGGACGTGGTCGCAACGTGTGTCGGTCGAACCGGGACTCCAACACCAGCCGCAGGGCCAGTTCCATCCCCTCCGATCCGGAGTTACGGCCGCTGACGTGGTACTCGCCGGCCGGGAAGTGGTCGGTCCACAGTCCGTCCGGGCCGAACAGGTCGGTCAACAGGCGGGCCCGTTCCAGGGAGCCGACCTCGTCGGTGGCCTGGCCACCGTCACGGACCCCCCGGTTCAGTGCCCGGCGCACCGTCTCGTGGCCGGCGCCGAGGCAGGCACTGCCGTACGCGCCACTGGCGTCGATCACCTCGAACTCCCGGCCGGCGTCCGGTCCGTCCAGGGGTACCAGCCGGCTGCGCACGCCCCGCCCACCGGTGACCGCGTACGGCAACCGGTGCGACTGGTAGTGGTCCAGGTGCAGGTCACGGCCGGCCCGCAGCAGGCGCAGCAGGTCGGCCGGCAGGTGTCCGGTCACGCCCGGGCCTCCGTACGCAGCCGGCGGACCAGAGCGGCCACGGTACGCAGGCTCTGGAAGTTCTCGGGGGTGAAGTCCTGGTCGGAGATCCGCACGTCGAACATGTCCTCGCACTGCACCCGCAGTTCCACGAAGCCGAGCGAGTCCAGGCCGTACACGGCGCGCAGGCTGTCGTCGAGGCCGATCTGCTCCGGCGGCACCTCGACGAAGAGCTCGGTGTTCAGGATCTTGCGGATGCCGTTCTCGATCTCCATGGAGGCACCTTCGTCTCAGGATGGGGGGTCGCTTCCGTCGATCCACCCGCGCCGCGAGGGCCAGGTGGGGCGGCAGGCCACGGCACGGATTCGGGTGCGGACCGCGTGGGCAGCGTGTCGCGCCCGTGGTGCGGTCCGCTTCCGTCCGAGCGGTCCGGGTACGGCGGCGCGCTTCCGCCGTCCCGGCCGGCCGGTGTCACGTCCGGTCGGTTGCTCTGCGGAACTGACCACCACATCCTGCGCGAGCGGGAAGAGACGCCGCATCTCCTGGATTGCGGGCCGCCACCTGCCCGGTCCGGCCGCGCGACCGGGGCCGGACAGCAATCGGCGCCGGCGGCCACGCAGGCCGCCGGCGCCGCAACGCCGCCGTTACTTGACGACCTTGTACCGCAGGTGCGTCACCTCGGGGGTGTGCACGACGCCGATGGTCTCCAGGACCAGCGTGTCCCCCAGGTTGTCGAAGAGCCGGATGCCGCTGTCGATGAGCACCGGCCGGACGGCCACCCGGATCTCGTCGACCAACCCCGCCGCCAGGCACTGCTGGGCGATCTGGGCCCCGCCCCCGATGACGACGTCCCGATCGCCCGCGGCCGCCTGCGCCTGGCGCACCGCCGACTCCACCCCGTCGGAGACGAAGGTGAAGCTGGTCTCGCCCTTGGCCGGCTCGTCCGGCGTGCCGTGGGAGACGATGAAGTGCTCCACCTGGAACGGGTTCTCCACAAAACCGTCCTGACTGGCTCCCATGTCGTACGTCCGCCGGCCCATCACCATGGCCCCGATCGCCGCCATCTGCTCCTCCACCACCCGCTGGTTCTCCGCCGACGGCGAGAAGAACCAGTCGTGCAGCCCTTCGGGCTCGTCGTGGGGGCCGGCGACACACCCGTTCACCGACATCGTCATGTCCAGCACGACCTTGCCCATTCGTACCTCCATCATCTGGGTTTCCGACAGTTCGGTGCGTCCCGTGTCCGGCCCGGACCGGGTTCGTACCCGACCCTGCCATCCCCGCCGCCCCGGCGGGGCACGGTGCGCAATCTGGGAGACGGCCCACCCCACCGACCGGTGCCACGATGAGGCGGCGGCGGCGACCGTCGCCGTGGCCGGGCCACGGCTCGGCAGACACCTGTCGAGGGGACGGACCGATGCGGTGGAACGACGTGTTTATCGGTGCGGCGGCCGCCTCCCTGGGGCACGCCGAGTCCACTGACCAGGCGGTCGCCGACGGCCGCTACCCGGAGAAGGACCGCGACGGTGACGGCTATCTCTCGGTACGGGTCGTCGACCACGGCCCCGCGGTCGACCTGGCGGTCGCGGCCGGGCGCCTCGCGGTGGACCGATCGGGCCACCGGCCAGAGGAGTTCGCCCTGGTCACGCACTCGCACGTCGGCTTCCAGGGCCTCGACGACTTCGCCTCCGCGGCACACGTGCAGCGGCGCACCATCGGCGGGCCGGCGGTCGCGACGGAGGTCCGCCAGGCTTCCAACGGCGGCATGGCGGCCCTGGAACTGGCCGCCGCCTACCTGTCGGCCGACCCTGGCCGCCCGGCCGCCCTGCTGACCACCAGCGACGTCTTCCACCCGCCGGCCTACGACCGTTGGGGCACCAGCGGCACCCTCTACGGCGACGGCGGGACCGCGCTCGTGCTGTCCCGGGGCGCCGGCGTGGCGCGGCTGCTCTCCAGCGTCTCGCTGGCCGACACCAGCCACGAGGGGCTCCAGGTCGGTGACGAACCGTGGACGGAGGTCAGCGGCGGCAACGGCTGGCCGATCGACACCGGCGCGCGGATCGCCGGTTACGTCCGGCAACACGGTGAGGAGATCTTCATCGACCTGGTCCGGCGGATCTTCGACGCGGAGCGGCGGACCGTACAGGGTGCCCTCGCCGACGCGGACGTCGACCCGGCGGACATCGCCTGGTGGGTCTTCCCGAACATGGGGCTGTCGCTGACCGACTGGGACGCCCGGGCGGCGCTCGGCGTGAACCGGGACCGGACCACCTGGCCGTGGGGTCGCCGCTGCGGTCATCTCGGCGCCGGGGACCAGTTCGCCGCCCTGGCGTATCTGCTGGAGTCCCGCCGCGTCCGGGTCGGGGACCGGGTGCTGGTCAACGGGGCCGGCACCGGCTTCACCTTCACCTCGGCGGTGCTGGAGATTCAGGCCGAGCCCGAGTGGACGATCAGCGCCGACTGAGCCGCGCAGCACCGTACGCCGAGCCGGAAAGGCGATTCGATGATCACAAAAGAGCGGTTCATCCGTACCGTCCGCGACGAGCTGAAGCTGCCGCTGTCCAACCCGGACCTGGAGCACGACTTCGACCAGCCGGTGCACTGGCGCTCGATGCACCGGGTACGGCTTTTCGCCGCCCTGGAACGCCAGACCGGGCGCAGGGTGCCGGTGCGCCAACTTTTCGCCGCGACCACCGTCAGCGGGATCTACCAGCTCTACGTCGAGCTGGCCGGAGAGGAGCAGCGCCCGTGAACAGCACACCCACCCTGTACGACTGGTTCGCGCGGTCAGCACGACGCCACCCGGACAGCCTCGCCCTGCGGGCCGGCGGCGTCGACCTCAGCTACCGGCAACTCGCCACGGCCACCGCCCGGCTCGCCGACGACATCGTGGCCCGACGGGGCGTACGCCCGGCCCGCATCGGCGTGTTCGTCTCGCGCACCGCCGGCACGTACCTGGCCTACCTGGCGGCGCTGCGGCTCGGCGTGACGGTGGTGCCGCTGAACACCGACTTCCCGCCCGCCCGGCACGAGCGCATCATCCGCAGCGCGGGCATCGACCTGCTGCTGCACACCGCCGTCGACGCCGAACTCGCCGGCGCCGTCGCGGCGCGGACCGGCACCGAGGTGTGGGAGGTGCCCGACGGGTACCGCAACCGGGAACGCACCGACGGCACCGGCCCCGCCGACGGGTACAACGCCGACCCCGACGACTTCGCCTACATCGTGTTCACCTCGGGGTCGACCGGCACCCCCAAGGGCGTCCCCATCCGGCACCGCAACCTCGCCCACTGGCTGCCGTACGTGCTGGATCTCTTCGAGGCCGGCCCGGACGTCCGGGTGTCGCAGACCTCGGACCTGGCCTGGGACCTGTCCGTCTGGAACGTCTGGTTGCCCTGGGCGGCCGGCGGGGCGCTGGTCGTCCCGGAGCGCACCGAACTGCTGGTGCCGAGCCGGCACATCCACGACGACGGGATCACCCACTGGTTCTCCACCCCCTCGTCCATCACCACCGCCCGGATGCTCGGCGACCTCGAACCGGGCGCGATGCCGGGGTTGCGCTGGAGCCTGTTCGGTGGGGAGCCGCTCACCCTGGACAAGGCCCGGGCCTGGCGGGAGGCCGCGCCGCACAGCGTGATCGCCAACGTCTACGGCCCGACCGAGACCACGGTCACCTGCCTGACCTACCGCGCACCGGCGGACCCGGCCGAGTGGCCGCGTGCCGCACTCGGCGCCCTGCCGCTGGGCCCGGCGTACCCCACCGTGGAATGCGCGGTGATGGACGACGACGGCCGCCCGGCGGACGAGGGCGAGCTGCTGATCCGCGGGCCGCAACGCTTCGACGGGTACCTCGACCCGGCCGACGACGTGGGCCGGTTCACCCGCTGGCAGGGCGACCGCTGGACGATGACGGAGGGCGAGCCGCTCACCGCCGAGCACTGGTACCGCACCGGCGACCGGGTGCGCCGCCACGACGACGGCTACGCCTACCTCGGCCGGATGGACAACCAGGTCAAGGTCAACGGCTACCGCATCGAGACCGGCGAGATCGAGGCGGTGCTGCGGCTGCACGAGGCGGTCGACGAGGCCGCCGTGGTCCCGTGGCACGCGGAGGACGGCACCGTGGAGCTGGCGGCCTTCTTCGTCGGCGACCGGGCCCGGCAGGCCGAGCTGGAGGACTTCCTCGCCGAGCAACTGCCGAACTACATGGTCCCGCGCCAACTCAGTTGGATCGAGCGGTTCCCACACAACGTCAACGGCAAGATCGACCGGCGACGACTGGTGGACCTGGCGCTCACGCTGGCCGACGCCTGAGCACGGTCTCCCGCCACCGCAGGCCGCAGGAGGGCCGGCGGCGCGTGCCGGTGCCCGCCGCCGCGCCGGCCCGATCCCCTGCCCGGGCCCGTTCCGAACGGGCCACGGCCGTGCGGGTGGGTGGACCACCGGAGGCGGCCCACCCACCGTGGCTGCGGTCACGTCACGATGCCGGTTTCTGCGCCGCCGGGCTGCGGACCGCGGCGGTCGTCCGCCCGTCCTCCTCGGGGGCGACCGGACCGCCACCGCCGTGCGCCGCCCCGCCCTCGGGCATCCGGGCGTCGCGCAGCGCCAGCACGGCGACGAACGCGAGGGCGAGGAACAGCCCGGCACCGACGAACGCGGCGGCGTTCAGGCCCTCGGTGAAGGCCCGCGCGGCGGCACCGAGCAACTGGTCGGCCGCGCCGGCCGGCAGCTGCTCGGCGGCGGCGACCGCCCCGGTGATGCTCTCCCGGGTGGCCACGGCGGCCTCGGTCGGGACGCCGGCCGGCACCGTGGTGGCGATCTCGCTCCGGTAGACGGCGGCACCGATGCTGCCCATCACGGCGATACCGATGGCGATGCCGAGGTGGTTGCCGGTCTCGGAGAGCGAAGCCGCCGAGCCGGCCTTCTCCGGCGGTGCGGACCCGACGACCAGGTCGGTGCCGAGCGCGCCCATCGGGCCGGCACCGAGGAAGGCCAGCACGAAACCGGTGACCAGCAGCGGCAGGCCGCTGGTCGGGCTGACCTGGGTGAGCAGCAGGTAACCGAAGGCGGTGACCGCCAGGCCGGCCGAGATGAGGTACGCCGGGCGCACCTTCGACACCAGCGCCGGCGCCATCATCGAGCCCACGATGATGGCCAGCGTGGAGGGCAGCAGCCACAGCCCGGCCCGCAGCGGCGAGAGCCCCTCGACCATCTGCAGGTAGAGGCTCACCAGCAGGTAGATGCCACCGGTGGTGACCGAGCCGAAGAGCAGGATCACCAGCGCGGCGCTGAACGGCCGGGCCCGGAACAGCCGGATGTCGACCAGCGGGTTGGTCAGCCGGCGCTGGCGGGCCACGAAGATCACGCCGAACACGACGCCGGCCAGGATGGTGAGCACCGGCCCGACCGCCCAGCCGTCCTTCGCGACCTCCTTGACGCCGTAGATGACCGGCAGGATCGCCACCAGGGAGAGCAGCACGCTGGGCAGGTCGAGCCGGCCCGCGTTGGGGTCGCGGTACTCGGGCAGCAGCACCGGCCCCAGCACCAGCAGCAGCACCATCACCGGCGCCCCCATCAGGAACACCGAGCCCCACCAGAAGCTTTCCAGCAGGGCACCGCCGACGACGGGCCCCAAGGCTCCGCCGACCATCAGGCAGCTGAACCACACCGCGATGGCGACGCCCCGCTGCTTGGCGTTGTGGAACACGTTGCTGATCAGCGCCAGCGTCGAGGGCATCAGGGTCGCGCCGGCCACGCCCATCAGGGCCCGCGTCGCGATCAACATCGGCACGCTGTCGGAGTACGCGGCCGCCACCGTGCCCACGCCGAACGCGGCGGCGCCGACCAGCAGCAGCTTTCGGCGGCCGATCCGGTCACCGAGGGTGCCCATGGTGACCAGGAAGCCCGCGAGCATGAAGCCGTAGATGTCGAGGATCCACAGCGCCTCGGTGCTGTCCGCGCCGAGCTGCGCACTCAGGTGCGGCAGGGCGAGATAGAGGACGCTCTGGTCCAGGGAGAGCAGAAGGGTGGGTAGCGCGAGCACCGCTAACCCGAACCACTCCCGGCGGGTCGCCAGCTGGCCGGTGTCGTCCGGGGACGTGTCGTGCATGGCAGATCCTTCCCTGTTGCCGAATCTGGTCCCTCGTACAGATCCGCGGCGCGCCGGAAACTCATCGGTGCGGCAGAGACATTTCGCGGGATTGCCGTACCGGCGGACGGATCACGGCGTTGACCTGCTGGCAACGTCGTGTCGTGCGGCTTTTCACGCTGGCTGCGGGCCGCCCGACCTACAATCGACAGGGTGCACCGGGAGGGCAGGCGATGACGGTCGACAATGCGGTCCGGGCGAGTTTTCCCCGGCTCACCGACCCGTTCCGGCACGAACTGCTGGTCCACTGCTACCGGATGCTCGGCTCGGTGCACGACGCCGAGGACCTGGTCCAGGAGACCTACCTGCGCGCCTGGCGGTCGTACGACGGTTTCGAGGGGCGGTCCTCGCTGCGCACCTGGCTGTACCGGATCGCCACCACCGCCTGCCTGCGTGCGTTGGAGAACCGCAGCCGCCGGCCGCTGCCGGTGGGGCTCGGCGCGCCGAGCGCCGACCCGGACGCGCACCTGGCCCGCGACGGCGGCACCGACTGGCTGGAACCGGTTCCGGACGCGATGCTCCGGTGGGAGCAGGAGGACCCGGCCGCCATCGTCAGCGCCCGGCAGAGCGTCCGGCTGGCGTTCGTCGCCGCGCTGCAACACCTGCCGCCGCGACAGCGGGCCGTGCTGATCCTGCGGGACGTGCTCCAGTGGCGGGCGGCCGAGGTCGCCGACCTGCTGGAGCTCAGCACCGCGGCGGTCAACAGCCTGCTGCAGCGGGCCCGGGCGAGCCTGGACGACCTGGCCCCCCGGGAGGAGCAGGTCACCGAGCCTACCGGCGCGGCGGAACGCGAACTGCTCGACCGGTACGTGACGGCGTTCGAGAACAAGGACATCGCCGGGCTGGTGCAGCTGTTCGCGCCGGACGCGGTGTGGGAGATGCCGCCGTACCTCGGGTGGTACCAGGGGCCGGCCGACATCGGCCGGCACCTGGCGCTGCGGTGCCTGTCGGATCCCGGGCCGGTACGGCTGGTGCCGGCCGGCGCCAACGGCCAGCCCGCCCTGGCCACCTACATGGCCGGCGACGGCGGCGACTTCCGGCTGGTCAACCTCCAGGTGCTCACCGTGGTCGGGGCGGCGGTCGTCCGGGTCACCGCGTTCTCCGACCCGTCGCTGTTCGCGGTGTTCGGGCTTCCCGTGTCGGCGTCCGGGCGGCGTCTCGACGAGCTGGCCTCGGCGGGGCAGCCCAACGCGACACCGGACGGCACCGGACGGCTGACCGACCGGCCCGCCGGGAGCGCGGAGGTCGGGCGACGGCTCCCCGCCGATCTCGCCGCCCGTTCCTGACCGTCGACGCGCGGACGCGGGTGCCGGCCGTGCCGACACCCGCGTCCGGGGCTGGTCAGCCGGTGACGCCGGTGACCGTGCTGCCCGACTTGGTCACCCGGTAGCTGACCTGCTCACCGCTCCAGAAGTGGAAGGTGAGGGTCACGGGCCGGTTCTCGGCGACATCGGCGAAGAAGGCCGAGGTCAGGGTGATCTGGTTGGCGCTGTAGTTCGGCGCGAACGTCACGTCGAACTCCTTGTACGACGTCCAGTCGTGTGGACCCGCGTTGCTGCCGTCGGCGTACTTGGCCTCCATCGTGGCGAGCTGATCACCGCGGAACTGGGTGGGGATGGCGAACGAACTGGTCGTCCCGGTGGCGTTGGACAGCACCGGCCGGTCGTAGCTGATCACGTTGACCCGCCAGGGTACGCCCGCCGAGAACCGCAGGTGCAGCGTCGCGTTGACCCCGTACGCCCGGTTGCCGGTCAGCCGGGTGAGCGCGGCGGCGGTGAAGGTCAACTGGTCGCCGGAGACGGTGTAGTCGGTGCCCCGGACCAGGTCGGTGTCGCCCTGCCGGACCCCGACGAAGGACGTGCCGTTGAGGTTCAACGTGAGGGTCTTGCTGGTGATGGCGGTGGCCTTCGCGTTGAACAGCAGGTCCGACGAGGCGGTGCCGGAGCGGGTCGTCCAGCTCGACTTGATCTGGGCGAACAGCTCCGGGTCCTTCCAGACGAAGGAGGTCCGGTCGAAGTGCTGCCCGTTGTCCCAGAGCATGGTGGTCAGCTGTCGGGTGCGCGCGTAGTGGCCGAGGAACTCGAAGAACTTCAGCTTCTCGCCCTGCTCGATGGTGCCGGTGTGCCGGTCGAAGCCGAGCAGGCCGTACTCGCCGATGATGACCGGGATGCGTCGGGAGACGAACGAGTTGTAGACCCGGTCGAAGGAGTCGGTGAGGTCCTTCTGGACGGTGGCGTCGAAGCGGGTGCCACCGGCCACGTTCACGCTGAACGGCCAGTACCCGTAGAAGTGCACGGTCGCGATCAGGTTCGGGTCGTTGAGGGTGTTGAACGTGGACAGCAGCTCGTCGACCCGGGGCTGCTCCGAGGAGGTGTGCAGGGTGGGCAGCACCAGCAGCCGGTTGGCGTTGTTGCCGCCGGAGGCGCGCACGATCCGGTGGAAGGACGTGTTGAGTTCGTGCAGCAGCGCCGCGTTCTGGGCGTCGCCGGAACTGCCGGTGAACTGCGGCTCGTTGACGCTCTCGAAGACCAGCTTGGACGAGTGGTTGCGGAACGTGTTCGACAGCTGGGTCCAGATCGCGTTGTACCTGTTCAGCACGTTGGTGCGGTCGGTGGGCATGGTGTTGATCCACTGCCACGAGTCGTGATGGATGTTGATCATCACGTAGAACCCGTCGGCGAGCGCCCAGTCGACCACCTCCTTGACCCGGTTGAGGTAGGCGGCCTCGATGGTGTGGCTCGGTGCCCCGCCGAGGTGCGCCGACCAGGTCACCGGGATGCGGATGCTTTTGAAGCCCTGCGCCCTGACGTTGTCCAACAGCGCCTCGGTGATCCGCGGGTTGCCCCAGGCGGTCTCGTCGTCGCCGACGGCGTCGAGCGAGTTGCCCAGGTTCCAGCCGGGTTGCATCGCGGCGACCTCGGCCATCGCGTCACCGGTCGGTGGCGGGG